>NZ_JALPRS010000005.1 GCF_023630255.1 Pontibacter deserti
GTTGGACCACTATAAAACTGTAGCTAGCGCGTTTGCCATGCCTGTCCCTGCCGGGCCAGTTGCACCAGGAGATGCAACACCATCGTTAGTCGCGAGTCTAGAGACTCACGCCAGCAGAACTTTATTTAAAATTCCATCAATCTATTAACCCTGCAAATCCTGATTAAAACAAAAATAAAGGAGACAAAGTATAAACCTCATCTCCCTCATTCATAATTCATAATTTCGAATTCATAATTGCCCGAAGGGCGTGCATTACCAACTGCTGCTGGCACCGCCACCGCCGAAGGAACCTCCACCGAAGCCGCCAAAACCTCCTCCGCCTCCTCCGAAGCCACCACCTCCGCCTCCGAATATACCGCCACCGGAACGGAAAGTACCGAAACCTCCAGGAATAAAAATAGGTCCACCTAGCGTGCGCGAATAACCTCTGCCACCACGGCCTCCACCACCGCCTCTGCCAAACCTGGAAAGTATAAAAAGCAATAGCAGCGCTATGATAATGATAAACAGAAGCGATGGGCCTCCTTCATCTTCGTAACTGGCTGTTGGGTCGGCCTGGTAGGCACCGGCAGCTCTTGTAATGATGATATCTGTGGCCTCGTTTAAGCCTTTGTAAAATTCGCCCTGCTGAAAATTAGGCTTGATAACGAACTCGGTAATTTCCTTGGCTTTGGCATCTGGCACTAAATGTTCCATGCCATAGCCTGTGCGTAGTGTAATTTTGCGCTCGTTTTTGGCAATTAATAACAGTATGCCGTTATCATTTTTCTTACCACCTATTCCCCATTGTTCCCCCAGTCTGTCTGCATAGTCGGCCACTTCGTAATCGCCGATGGATGTAAGCGTAACTATAGCTATCTGGGTAGAGGTGGTATCGTTATAATTTACCAGTTTCTGCTCCAGCGCCGCTTCTTCTTCCTGGCTCAGGATGTCGGCCATGTCGTTAACCAGGCGTGGCGGGTTAGGGCGCGGCGGAAAATCTTTATCCTGGGCAAAAACCAGCAGGCTTAGGCAGCAAAAGCACAGAAAAAGTATAGCGTGTTTAAGCATAGTGTGTTATTGTCCGAAAGAGATGTCGTCGCGTAATTCGTTGATGTCTCCTTCTTTGTTATAAGGGAAATGCGCTTTTAGTTGTTCGCCAGCCATACGTATGCCATTAGCGAGCCCGGTAGCGTAATGTTTTTGCTTAAAATGTCTGATCACTTCTTCGGTGATATCTTCCCAGAAATGGTCGGGTACAATGGCATTTATGCCTGCATCGCCGAGCACGGCAAACTGATGATCTTTAATAGCAATATAAAAAAGCACACCGTTGCGCAGTTTGGTCAGGTGCATGTGCAGTTCTGCAAAAACTTCGGTGGCACGGTCCAGTACATCGCCTTCGCAATGATTCTCTATGTGCACACGTATCTCCCCGGATGTATTCTGCTCCGCTTCCCGTATGGCAGCCAGTATAAGCTGCTCGTCTTCAGGGGTTATGGTATCTTTGGGCATGGTTTAATTGTTGGTGGTTGATTGTTGGATTGTTGATCTGGAAAAGGTAATCAGCAATTAACAATCAACAATTAAAATTGTACCGTAGGGGCTTTTTGTGCTCCGGCTTCAGCTTCAAAGTAGCCTTTCTTTTCAAAGTCGAACATGCCGGCTATGATGTTGCGCGGAAACGAACGGATGTAAGAGTTATAGTCCTGCACGGTTTCGTTAAACTTGCGGCGCTCTACTGATATGCGGTTTTCGGTGCCTTCGAGCTGTGCCTGTAACTCCAGGAAGTTACGGTTGGCTTTCAGGTCAGGGTATTGCTCCACGGTAACCAGTAAGCGGCTTAACGCACCTGATAACTCGCCCTGAGCCTGCTGGAAACGCTGGATGTTTTCTGGGGTCAGGTTATCTGGGCTGATGTTTACGCTGGTTGCTTTTGCACGCGCTTCTATTACACGGGTCAGGGTTTCCTGCTCAAAGTTAGCAGCTCCCTTAACGGTATTTACCAGGTTTGGAATCAGGTCGGCACGGCGCTGGTAAGCATTCTGTACGTTAGCCCAGGCAGCTTCTACGTTCTCATCTTTAGCCACCATTTCGTTATAACCGCACGACGACTGCGAAGCCAGCACTACAAATCCGATCAGGTAAAATAATAGTCTTTTCATAAGTTTATGTTAGGTAGTAAGTATACGTTAATAGTTGGGCCCGTAAGGCGTTATCAGTACGAAATTACGGCACCATCGTTTAAAGTTAGCCTTTTTATATTAAGAAAAGCCAATATTAAGATGCTGTTAAGCTACAGTTTATACTTTAGGTTATAGCTTTAATTTAATATATTAGCAAAAAAGTATAGTTGATGAAAGCAGTAATTCCGGTGGCAGGTATAGGTTCAAGGCTCCGTCCGCACACGCATACGCAGCCCAAATCGCTGTTGCCGGTGGCAGACAATACTATACTTGGCCATATCGTAGATCGCCTTCTGGAGGCCGGAATCCAGGATTTCGTGTTTATAATCGGGTACCTGGGCGAGAAGATAGAACGCTATGTGAAGGAGAAGTATCCTCAGCTAAATGCCGAGTTTGTGGTGCAGGAACCCCGCGAAGGCCTTGGTCATGCCCTCTGGATAGCCCGCCATACTTTTGAGCACGAACAAAGTATACTTATCATGCTGGGCGATGCTATAGTAGACACTGATCTGCAGCCTATACTTGATGCGCCCTATTCAGTGCTGGGTGTTAAAAAAGTGTCGAAGCCATCTATGTTCGGGGTTACTGAAGTAGGCACCGATGAGTTTGTGGTAAAGTTGGTAGAGAAACCTAGAATCCCGAAATCGAATTTTGCGCTGGTAGGGCTTTATAAAATTGCCAACCCACAAAAGCTGATCGAATCGTTGCAGCATATTATTGATGAAGACCAGCGCACTTTAGGCGAATACCACCTCACCGATGCACTAATGCACATGATCCGGAACGGGGAGCAAATGGTAAAATGGAATGTAGACCAATGGTTTGACTGTGGTCAGAAGGATACTTTACTCGAAGCAAATGCCACTTTACTGAATCGTCCGCACCTGCGCCACATTAACTATAGCCAGCAATTTCCGGGCAGCATTATCATCCCGCCGGTAACTATAGGCACAGGTTGTACCATTACCAATTCAGTTATCGGGCCAAATGTTGCTATCGGCGACGACACAACCATTACCAGTTCTATACTTAGCAATTCTATAATTGGGTCTTTTTCGGAACTGCGCAATGCTGTAATGCATGATTCTATTATCGGATCTGATGCCAGTTTTAAAGGGTTCAGTCACAGCCTCAACATCGGCGATAGTACTGAGATTAACTTCGGGCAGTAGCAAGCTGGCAACAAAGTATAGCCTTTCCTGTTTAAGTCTTCAGTTATTAGTTGGGGTTTGTTCGTGCGGTCAACTATAGCCCTTTTCAGGATAATTACTTATCTTAGCTTTTCCCGTATCACAACCTAAACCCAGACAAAACTAATATGAAGAAATCTACTGTTTTACTGCTGGCTGGTGGCATTACAGCCATGTCGGCATGTAAATCCACCCAAACCGAAACTACTGCCACCGGCATGAATACCAAAACCACTACTGAAGCCGCAGTTGCAACGGCTGAAACCGAATTAACTTACCCGAATACCAAAAAAGTAGACCACGTTGAGAACTACCACGGCAAGCAGATTCCTGACCCGTATCGTTGGCTCGAAACGCATAACGACGAAGTAGACCAGTGGATAAAAGCGCAGAACGAAGTAACGCAGGAATACCTGGGCGATATCGACTTCAGAGATAACATCAAAGCACGCCTGACCGAGATCTGGAATTACCCGAAGTATGGTGCTCCATTTAAAGAAGGCGGCAAATATTATTTCTATAAGAATGATGGCTTGCAGAACCAGAGCGTGCTATATGTGCAGGAAACCCTGGAATCTGAGCCAAAAGTATTCTTCGACCCGAACAAACTATCTTCTGACGGAACAGTGGCTTTAACAGCTTTCAGCTTTTCTAAGGATGCTAAACATGTTGCCGTAGGCACATCAAGCGGCGGTTCTGACTGGAACACCTACCAGGTAATGGATGTGGCTACCGGCAAAATGCTGAATGATAAACTGGAGTGGGTTAAATTCTCTGGCCCAAGCTGGTATAAGGATGGTTTCTTCTATAGCCGTTACGATGCCCCAACAGAAGGCAACAAGCTGGCCAATAAAAACGAGTACCACAAAGTATATTACCACAAAATTGGTACGCCACAGAGCCAGGACAAGCTGATTCACGAAGACAAAGCACATGCGTTGCGCAACTTCTACGGCCAGACCACAGACGATGAGCGCTTCCTGATTCTAAATGCTTCGGAAGGTGCCAGCGGAGCCAACGCTTTATACTATAAAGACCTGACTGATCCGAAATCAACTATAAAACCGATTGTAGATAACTTCGAGAGCGAATATAATGTGGTTGATAACTTCGGTGATAAACTGCTGGTGATGACGAACAAGAATGCGCCGCGCTATCGCCTGGTGATGATCGATCCGAAGAAACCACAGGAAGCCAACTGGAAAGTTATAGTTCCGGAATCGGCTAATGTTATGCAGAGCGTGTCTACGGTAGGTGGCCGTATTATTGCGAGTTACATGAAAGATGCTACCAGCCAGGTTGTGGTGTACGACCAGAACGGTAAGCAGCTGAATACGGTGGAACTGCCAACTTTAGGTACTGTGAGCGGCTTTGGTGGTGACCAGAAAGACAAAGAGACATTCTTCACGTTCACGTCATTCACGTACCCGCCAACCATTTATCGTTACGATGTACCAAACAATAAAGTAAGCCTGTTCCGCAAAACCGAAGTGAATGTAGATACCGAAGCTTTTGAAACGAAGCAGGTATTTTATACTTCAAAAGACGGTACCAAAGTTCCAATGTTTATCGTGCATAAAAAAGGCCTGAAACTGGATGGCACCAACCCGACTTACCTGTACGCTTACGGTGGCTTTAATATCTCGATGACGCCAAGCTTTAGTATTGCGAACATGCTGTGGCTAGAGAACGGTGGAGTTTATGCGATGCCTAACCTGCGTGGCGGTGGCGAGTACGGCGAAGACTGGCACAAAGCCGGCATGACGCCAAATAAACAAAACGTATTCGATGACTTTATCGGAGCTGCCGAGTATCTGATCAACCAGAAATATACTTCATCAGAAAGACTGGCTGTGGCTGGTGGCTCTAACGGTGGTTTGCTGGTTGGCGCCTTTATGACGCAACGCCCTGAGCTGGCTAAAGTTGCTCTGCCTGCGGTAGGTGTAATGGACATGCTGCGCTTCCATAAGTTTACGATTGGTTGGGCGTGGGTACCAGAGTATGGCTCTTCAGACGACGCTGCCCAATTCGAGAACCTGTATAAATTCTCGCCGTTGCACAACATTAAAGAAGGCGTTAAATACCCTGCAACTTTAGTTAAAACCGCTGATCATGATGACCGCGTAGTTCCTGCGCACTCGTTTAAGTTTATCTCCGAACTACAGGCAAAAGGCGCGCCGGGTAATCCATACTTAATCAGAGTAGATGTGCGTGCAGGCCACGGTGCCGGTAAACCAACTTCGCTGGTTATCCAGGAGTATGCAGATACTTATGCGTTCATTTACAAGAACATGGGCGTGAACCCGTACGAAGGCGAAGCTCAGAACAAATAACAATAAGTATAGATCTGCCATTTATACTTCAGCCGCGCTGCCTGCCTCAGGTAGCGCGGCTTTTTTGTGCTCTCATCTATTTTGCCCTCGCTCGCGTCCCGCGAGTGTGAGCTACCAGCGGACTCCGGCCGCGTTAATCTTTATAGCTCAGAAACCTTCAGCGGACTATCTGCACAAGCACTACTATACATGTAATATTCTGGCTCACTAACTATACCAGCTCGCACAGGATTCTGATGTATATAATCTACTTTCTGATCGATCACTCTGGCAGAATGAAGAGTAACAGGATGATTTATATAATTCCAAAAATGATAGCGGCTATACTGCTTGTTGCTCTTAGCAAAATGTTCAAAAACATTTAACAGCCAATCTTTTCTACTTTCCTGCGGATTGTTTTCAATTTCTTCGATGATCTTTTTGGCTGTATAGCTTTTAAACCTGCCAAGTAATTCGGTTAATTCTCCATCCTGTCTTCTGCTAATAAGGTGCAGGTGATTGGTCATAATAACATAAGAGAAGATTTCCAGATTAAATTTTTCCTGACAGTATTTCAAATTCTCAATCAGAATATCTTTATACTCTTTTCTGGAAAAGACATCAACCCAACCTGCGACAGTAAGTGTTACAAAGTATAGCTCACCTGTAGCTGTCTTGCGATATTCGCTCATAGCTTCTTTAATTTTTTAGCATAGAATACGAAAGGAAAGCTTAACGCGGCCGGAGTCCGCTGGTAGCTCACACTCGCGGGACGCGAGCGAAGGAAGAATGCTTTTTTATTTAGCTACCACAGGTCATCTTCCGTACCTTAGCAACTATAAACCCAAACCTACAGCTATGAAATCATACCCCGGCAAAAGCCAGTTTATAGTTCGATCCAGCGAGATAGATTACCGTGGTAAGGCTACCATACCAGCGCTGGTAAGTTACATGCAGGAAGCCGCCTGGGAGAACACCCGTGACTTAGGAATCTCGATGTACGACTTGCTGGAGCGTGGACTGACGTGGGTGTTGCAGCGCATGCGCGTGGAGATGTTCCGGTACCCTAAGCATGGCGAAAGTATAACTGTAGAAACCTGGGCATCGGGGCGTGAACGTGTTTTCCTGCACCGCGATTTCAGGATTTATACTTCAGATAACGAGCTGCTGGGCCAAGCAACCAGTGTGTGGCTGGTAATGGACGTGGTAAAACGCCAGATGGTATCGGTGCCTGATTTTATTATGGAGGTGGAGGTAGTGCCCAACCAAGATCCGCTGCCATTTGCCAAGGGAAAACTGTCGCAGCTACAGGAAGTACAGTACTCACAGCAAATGCCCGTGCGCTGGCACGATATAGACCTGAACCGCCACGTAACTAACACCCGTTACCTGCAATGGATACTGGATACGCTGCCAACTGATATCCTGGAAAAGCAACTGCGTGAAGTAGACATCATTTATAAAGCTGAAAGTATACTTGGTGATACAGTTTTATCAGAAGCTGGCACAGGTGAAACAGAAACTATACTTTTGCACAAACTTACCAGCCAAGAAACCGGCAAAGAACTGGTGCAAGCCAGGACGCTTTGGGAAGTATTGAGTTAGAGAGTTTAGGAAGTTAGAAAGTTGAGAAATCGAAATACAAAAAACGAAATACGATACACAACAACGTGATACAAATTAGAAAAGGTACTATAGATGACCTGCCGCAGGTGTTGCAACTGATACAGGAGCTGGCAGAGTACGAAAAGGCACCCAACGAAGTAACAAATACTCTGGAAGATATGCGTCGGGATGGTTTTGGCGAACGCCCGATATTTGAATTCTTTGTGGCAGAATCTGAAGCAGAAGGCATTGTAGGGATATCGTTATACTATACAGCTTACTCTACCTGGAAAGGCCGCACCATTTACCTGGAAGACCTGGTGGTAACTGAACGTTTGCGCCGTAGCGGAATAGGTAAAAAGCTGTTTGATGCTGTTGCCGAAGAAGCAAAACGTTTAGGAGCAAAACGTTTCAGGTGGCAGGTGCTGGACTGGAACGAGCCGGCAATTGCGTTTTATAAAAAGATTGGTGCCGAGCTGGATGGAGAATGGATGAACTGCACCATGACCGAACAGCAGATACAGGAGTACAAAGGCTAAGCTTATACTTCATAAAAAAGGCCTGGCTATACTTACAATCAAGTATAGTCAGGCCTTTAATTTATACTTCAGGTTACTTATTCCTGCTCTTTACGCTCCACATTTACACCAACCACTTCCAGCATTGTCCGGAAAGAAGCATAACGGCCTGCATAGCGTTCGTTTACTTTTTGCTGCAGGGCCGGTGAGTGCTCACGCTGGTACTCCTGCAGGTCTTCTACGCTTCGGCAGGTATACTGCACGGCATAGGTAGTTCCACCTGAGGCTTCATCATCTCCCATTACCCTGCAAATCTGGTTTGCCAGGAAATAGCCTGTCCCCATTACTTCCGGAATATGTACTTCTTTCATCCATTGCAGCCATTCGTCGGCCACAGTGTTGTCTATACTTACAGTTACATTGTATAAAATCATATTCAAAAGTACGGAAATTTAAGCCGCTTGTATGGGCACAGCTTTTCTTTTAGAGCAATTCCGGTTTTAAGTGTAGTTTTCAGGGAGTTACTCGCAGATCCAGTTGCCGACACTGTCGTCGCGGTAAACGGCTTCAGGCAGGGTGCGCTGGTAAGCCACTATAATAGGAGCCTCACCTGATGTTGGTTGCAGCTGCATCTGGCCTTCCTGTAGTTGCAGAAACACTTTCCCGTTCTTATCTCCAATTGCTTTTAAGGTGCCGTTTGTATTTCGCAGTTTATAGCTGTTATAGGTGCTGAGACCAGTAGCTGTTAGTTCTTTTAATGCGAATTTACGTTGGTTAAGCGTCTGGTTTGTTGTGTTTATACCTCTGGCCGGCACACATTCCACTTTTCCGCCTATCCAGAGGTTCTCACCCAAACATTCTGAGGTTTCCATTATCAGGTCGAAGTATGCTTCGTTGGTGGGCACGGTAAGGGCTGCCACAGTAACAGGTGGTTGCGCTTTAGGCGGAGCTATACTTGTAGGTTCCTGCTTTTTTTCGGGCTGAGAAGTATACAGCACCACCGCGAGCAGGAGCAACGAAGATATGTCCGCAATTCTTGATGTAAACGGTATCTTCATAAGCAAGTAAAAGTTATAAGCGGTGCTATAATTTTATACTTGCAGTTTTCTGATTTAGTTGTACTGTATACCTGTTTTAAACAATAAAGCTAATGCTGTAACGCGTTAAGTATCAACTGTTTTAAAGGCGGTATTTTTGTTGTCCTATTTTGCAGGCTGCAGTTGCATTTTACCTATAGTGGTTCCATGTAATTCAGATCTTTGCCGTAAGTTTCGTCCAATGTAAGGATAGAAAATACGGCAATGACCATGGATATAACAGCCAACAGCAACGCTCCCGGAACCAGACCTACTCCATCTTTAAGACTTGTGAAAGCAAACGTAAGTGGCACCACTGCTCCTCGCACAAAATTAGGTACCGTGGTTGTAACCGTAGCTCTTATGTTGGTGCCAAACTGTTCGGCAGCTATCGTTACAAATACAGCCCAATACCCGCTGGCAAACCCCAGCGCTACACAAAGTATATAGAAGCTGTTAAGCGACAGGTTACTGCTGAAAAGGTACAAGCCAATACTTATACTTAGCAGGAGCAGGAATATCAGCACAATTGTTCGGCGGTTCTTAAATCGCTGGCTCAGGTAACCACTGGCAAAGTCTCCGAACACCAGGCCTAAATAAGAGAATGATATTGCTTTAGCAGCTGATACAGTACCCTCTACTCCTAGCGCTACTCCAAATTCCGGAGAGAACGTGATCAGGATGCCCACCATATACCAGATCGGTACGCCTATCAGTATACATTTTAGATATTTCCAGAAGCGTTTCGAATTTGTAAACAAGCTCAGGAAATTTCCACGTGTAACATGCGTCTCTTTCAGGTTCTTAAACATCCCGGACTCATAAACTCCTACCCTTAGGAATAAAAGCAGCAAACCTAAGCCACCGCCAATAAAATAAGCAGTGCGCCAGCCAAAATATTCGCCAATTATACCGGCAAGTATAGCTCCCGATATACCTATAGTTGCTACCACCATGGTTCCATAGCCCCGCTTCTCTTTGGGCAGAACCTCTGATACCAGTGTTATTCCTGCTCCCAACTCCCCGGCAAGTCCCACACCTGCTATAAACCTTAGTATGGCATAAGTGGGTATATCCGTCACAAAACCATTCAGAATATTAGCAATTGAATAAAGAAAGATAGACCCAAACAAAACGGAAAGCCTGCCACGCTTATCTCCCAGAATACCCCAGGCTACACCACCCAGCAGCATACCGGCCATCTGCATGTTTAGTAGCAGCACGCCGTTCTCCAGCAACTGCGCCTGGTCGGTTATTCCCAGATCCTGAAGACTTGGGATGCGCACAATACTGAAAAGCACAAGGTCGTAGATATCAACAAAGTACCCTAATGCTGCAACTATAACAGATGCGTTTAAAAGGTAATGCTTGGTAGTAGCAGGAGACGTAACAGCCATAGTTCTAATAGTATAGAGAGTTTTAAATATATTCTTTTCCGGAGAGTAGTGCAATAGCTGCCACTTATAAAGTAGGCCAATAAGGTAGCACAAGAGTTTATACGCCCACAAGTATGGATTTTGAAGAATTAGCTTTAGCTTAGAACCCTGAACAAAGTATAAATAAACTATAAAGTATACATGCCTGCTATCTGCCAGAAACTTCAGCTAAAAGCCCCTTATAATTTATTGCTCCTGAATGCCCCTGCTGGACTAAAAAATGAATTTGAACAGGAAGGCGGTGAAGTAACCGAAGCAGCCACTACTACAACTCAGAATGCTTATGACGTAGTGCAGCTGTTTGTTGCAAACAAGGAAGAATTAGATATACTGGGGCCGCAGGCTATTTCAGCGCTGAAGCCGGGAGGTATACTCTGGATAGCTTATCCTAAAAAAACATCAGGTATAAAATCGGACCTTACCCGCGACCATGGCTGGGTAACTATAAAAGAACTGGGATATGAAGGTGTGCGACAAATAGCTATTGATGATACCTGGTCATCGTTGCGATTCAAGCATCAATCCGAACGAAAGGAGCCCTCTAAAATGGGCGCAGACTATCCTGGTATCGACAGAGTGAACCGCACTGTAACTATACCTGCCGATCTGCAGGAGGCTTTACAGCAGGCGAAGGTGCAGGAGCGTTTTGAAAAGTTATCTTTTACTAACAGAAAGGAACATGTAATAGCAGTTCTGGAAGCGAAGCGTGCTGAAACACGCCAGAGCCGCATAAGCAAAATTGTGGAAAAGCTGCAGGCATAGGCATCTGTAAAACAGCTATACTTAAAACAGAAAAGGCGCCTGTATAAGAGCGCCTTTTCTGTTTTATACTTAAGCAGTATACTATTGCTGAATAGTTACGTTAAATTCAACTTCAACATCAGTCTCGCCTTTGGTAGCATCGCCAGGGGCAGGTGCTTTGGTGCCAGGCTGGTGCTTTAATACTACTTTTAGTGTACCTGTGCTGGCAGCGCCGGTAGTAAAAGTAGTTGCCAGGCCTAATGGGCGGTTTTCTGAATCTGTGTCAATTGCTTCAACTTCAAGGTTAAGGCCGCTGCTTGGCGTATAAAATACCTGGTGCTCATCTGCTTCTTCCAGCACTTCATCGTGGATCTCGATAGCAGGAGATTCGTTTTCGTTTAGCAGAGACAGGCTTGCAGTGTAAGTAGTGTTCGCTTTAAGCGTAAGCGTGGTTTTTACAGGTGCGTCACCGCCTACACCATCCAGGTCTGTATATTTTGCAGATGCTAACTGGCCTTTTTCAGAATCCATATTAAGCTCAACTGTTGTTATTAGCTCACGGTCTGAAGTTGGATCTGGATCATCGTCGTCGCCGCAACTGGTAGTAACAATAAGAGAACCCATTAATAAAAAGGCCAGGTACGGTCTCAAAAGCTTCTTCATAAGTAATATTTTATAAAATGATGATAACAAATACGATTATTGAAATAAGGTGATACTTAAATTTTTGTATTCTGTTTTAAATATAGCGGTAATTTAATACGAATCAGTAACATTCGTGCAGTTTCGCTGGCAAAAAAACGTAATCGGTTCTGATAATCTCTATAAACCGAGTTTAGCAGATTGTTTCCGGACACACTTACCTCAACAGGTTGACGGCCAAACTTTAAAGTAGTTCCTGCTTCTGCCTGCAGCAAAAAGTAACCTTCTGGTGCATCCATCCATGGGTCTGTCTGCTTATCAGATCGGTTTTGCCGCGCAACCATTAACCCTCCCACCGAAACAAAGCTATTTGTGAAATTAGTCTTGGCCAAATCTCCCAGCTCATATTCCAAGTCGGCATTTATCCTGTCGGCAGGTATGCCTGGTAAATACTGATCTTCCTGGGTGTTATAAGCCCGAACTATACTTGCCTTTGCATCGAGAACAAGCTTGTTCAGGAGAAGGGCATAAGACAAGTTAAGATCTGCTCCGTAAAAACGTGCGTCGGCCTGTTTGTAATGATACGATAGGTAAGACCCAAAAACTGTTAACACCGGCTCAGCATCTGGTTGCAGGTAGATGTAATTGTAGATAGTGTTATTGAATATACTTATACCTCCGTTCAGGCGGGCATTGCTGTGGTAGTTTATAGTTGCACTTGTGTTTATGGCATGCTCTGATACCATATTCGGATCTCCCACTTCATAGGATGCTGTTCCGTGGTGTATGCCATCGGCAAAAAGCTCGTTAGCATGAGGCGACCTGGATGCATAGCTCACATTTCCACCGAACGTAAAGTGATACCCAACATCCAGCAACGCTCCAGCACTACCCGACAGGTTATGAAAAGTATAAGTTGGCTTGTTGAGGTTATTGTCTCTATCCAGTGCTTTTACATCCATGTTCTTATAGTCGTAGCGTATACCGCCTTCGAGTTGTAGGTTGCCTTTACGCCATTTCTCTTCAGCAAAAACACCTGCTGTAAAACTCCTGTAAAATGGTACGAACTTACGCCACAGGTATGTGTTGTCCTGCCAGAGTGTGCTAACGCCCATACTGCCCGAGATTTCGGAAGGTAATTCATGCTCCCACACCAATTCAGTAGTATGCGTTAGCAAATCCAGGTGCAGGTCAGGGCGGTTAGGGTCATCTTCCGGCTCATCTTTATCAAACTCTTCCCGCACGTTTTTCTGAAAAGCATACGTAAACAACAGCTTACCAATGTCTCCGGTAGTATAGTAACTCTTCAGCTTCAGGAGATGGTGGTTGATGTCCTGGTATGGCCGGGCGATAGTATAACTGAATTCACCTGTTTCTTCAGGCCTGCCGCGGGCAATGGCATTCAGCATATCTGTGGTGCTGTTAATGTGCGCCGATGTGAGCAACCCAACTTTAGAATGAAACAAACTATAATAGGCTTCTGTCCCGAATTTTTCACGGTTGTAGCCAAGCGTTGCCGCCAAGTTCTGCTCTTCAAAGCCTGTATTCTTCAGGTTATACTCCGGCGTATGAGAATCACCGGCTTTTTTAAGAGAAGTATGTAGTCGCCAACTGATAGGTTGTTTCTGTAATCGGCCCTGCAGCAAACCAGAAACTGAACCCATCCGGCCATTAGTGCCACCTATCAGGCCAATATTACCGCTTATACCTGCTGTATCGGGCATTGGGCTTGGGTTTACAAGTATAGTTCCGGCAATAGCATCAGAACCGTAGCGAACACCGGCAGCGCCTTTTACCACTTTAAGTTCTGTGGCAGCGAGCGGGTCAATTTCCGGAGCATGTTCGTCGCCCCATTGTTGTGCCTCGTGCCGCACCCCATTGTTAAGTATAAGTACGCGGCTGCCACTCATGCCATGTATAACAGGCTTCGATACGTTTGGCCCAGTTTGTAAGGAGCTTACGCCTGGCAGCTTCTCCAGTGCTTTCCCTAAAGCCATGCCTTCTGTCTGCTGCAGTTGCCTGCCAGCTAATACTTCCGTAGCCTGTGCTTCAGTTATAACTTTTGTACTTACTACTTCCACCGAGCGCAGCATGGCAGCATCAGAGTGCAATTGCAGATCTCTTACCGAAGATGTGGTGATTCTGTAAGAATATGCCTCTGTAGTATAGCCAATAAAGCTTACTTTAAAAGTATAAGTACCCTGGCACACATGATGAAAATGATAATTACCATAAGCATCAGCAATCGCAGCGCGGTCTAGTTGCGGAATATAGATGGTAGCGCCTGGTAAAGGAGCCCGGGTATCATGATCCAGCACCTTACCAGATATGGTTAGGCCACAATCCTGCACAGCGCCTGTAGCACCAACATGTGGCAGCATATCCTGGGCAGCCAGTGGCAGTGCAGCCATAAACAATGGCAGCAAAAACAGCAGTTTCTGCAGATTTCTATTTATATACACAATAAGATAAAAATTAAAGTAACGGCAGCTGCAAGAGTGCCTTTGCATATAAAAGCAACTATAACTAGGTTAAAGTTGCGAAGGTCTGTATATCTGCAAGACCAACAGTTCTGCCGAAATATGCTGGCTAAGTACAAGCTATAGGTATCCGGCAGATGAGGGGAGGTTACACGATTGGCGGGCCGCGGAGATAAGAAAAGGTGTGGCTGGTGCTATGCCACCTAGTATGGTAATAGTTGAAATAAGCAGTCTCTGAAACCGCTGATGCTACATTTATACTTGTTATCGTTCCCTGAAAAGGGACATTGAAGATATCTTCTACAGTACAATGTTTATGTTTCTGACCGATCTGCGCTTTATGGGCATCAGTATGGTCGGCATGTATGGTGTGGGTATGCGGATGCAGTTCAAGTATAAGCGCGTCTGGCACCATGGCTCTGGTAAAGAGCAGGAGCAACAGGATGGCGATATAGTTGGTAAATCGATACATTTTAAACAGGTACTTCTACAAATATAACAATATCTGTCACATTGTTGCTTTCACGTATACGATTTTGACTGTGTTACATCCGAAAGGTTTAATCTGTCAGAAATAACACAAGAATAACCTGATTTTATACTTGAAATACTTAATCGCTGACAACTTGTCGCAGTATCGGAGGTATAGCTATTACTGGAACACGATTTGAAAGTGGCTGAGCAGAAGCAAATCTTATAACGATATAGCATAACTATAACCTACAAACATGGAAGAAAGAGGCAGTATCTCGATTCATACCGAGAACATTTTCCCGATCATCAAGAAGTTTTTATACTCTGATCATGAGATTTTCCTGAGAGAGCTGGTAAGTAATGCCGTAGATGCAACGCAAAAAGTAAAGCGACTGGCTGCTATCGGCGAGTACAAAGGCGACCTTGGCGACCTGACCGTTAAGGTAAGCGTGGATAAAGATGCCCGTACCATTACCATTGCTGACCAGGGTATCGGTATGACAGCCGAAGAGATCAAAAAATATATCAACCAGATTGCGTTTTCGGGTGCAGAGGAGTTTGTGGAGCGTTACAAAGAAGCCGGAGACAGAAGCCAGATCATCGGGCAGTTCGGTCTTGGGTTCTATTCTGCATTTATGGTGGCCGACCGCGTAGAGATCGTTACAAAATCTTATCAGGAAGGCGCTGAGTCAGCACATTGGTCTTGCGATGGCAGTACTGAATTTGCCATTAAAGAAGCTCATAAAGAAAACAGAGGTACCAATGTGATACTTAACGTAGCCTCAGATTCGGAAGAGTTTTTAGAGCCTGCCCGCATCAGAACTATACTTACCAAATATTGCAAGTTCTTGCCGGTGCCTGTTGAGTTCGAAGGCGAGGTGATTAACAACCCGAACCCGATCTGGACAAAGCAGCCAAGCGAACTTACTGACGAGGACTATAAGAATTTCTACAAGGAGCTTTACCCGTTCTCAGAAGCGCCGCTATTCTGGATTCACCTGAACGTGGACTATCCGTTTAACCTGACTGGTATTCTATACTTCCCTAAGATCAAGAATGACTTTGAGCTGCAGCGCAACAAAATTCAACTTTACTCGCGCCAGGTGTTTATTACTGATGAAGTAAAAGACGTGGTGCCTGAGTTCCTGATGCTGCTGCACGGTGTTATCGATTCGCCGGACATTCCGCTGAACGTAAGCCGCTCATTCCTGCAGGCCGACTCCAGCGTGAAGAAGATCAATACTTACATCACTAAAAAGGTAGCTGATAAACTGGCAGAGATATTTAAGAAAGACCGCGAAACGTTTGAGAAGAACTGGGATGACATTAACGTGTTTGTAAAGTATGGCATGCTAAGCGACGACAAGTTCTATGAGAAAGCCAAAGACTTTGTGCTGCTGCAGAGCATCGATAACAAATACTATACTATAGAAGAGTATAAAGCACTTACGCAGGCTAACCAGACAGATAAAAATGGTAACCTGGTACTGCTTTATACAACAGATGCAGACAAGCAACATGCCTTTATAGAGGCCGCTCAGAACCGTAGCTACGATGTAGTTAAACTGGATTCACTGATCGACAGCCACTTTATAGGTATGCTGGAGCAGAAACTAGAAAAAACTACCCTGAAGCGCGTTGACTCTGAAACAATAGAGAAACTAATCGAGAAGGACGAAGCCAAAGAAAGCGTACTGAACGATAAGGAAAAAGAAACGCTGAAAGGCATTTATGAAACGGCTATTGATAACAAAAATATGCATGTAGAGGTAGCTGCTATGTCGCCGGACGATGCGCCAGTTGTAATTACATTGCCTGAGTTTATGCGCCGCATGAAAGACATGAGTCGTGCAGGTGGTGGCGGTATGATGTTTATGGGTGATATGCCGGATACTTATAACGTTACTATAAACGCTAACCACACGCTTAACCAGCGCATCCTGAATACAAAGGAAGATAACAAAGCACGTATTGCACGACAGGCTTTCGATCTTGCGTTATTGTCTCAGAACATGCTTTCGGGGGCGGCACTTACGAGCTTCGTGAAGCGCAGCTTTGAGCTTATTGATAAAGAATAGTGAACGATTAGTATTATACCTACAGTTTAAGGGCGGTGCCACATGGTGCCGCCTTTTTGCATTTCATGAAACTTAGAGGCCGCAGCTACAGTTATAGGCCAAGTTGGCTGATATATGATTTATCCCCATATTTACGTTACACTTAAAAGTTAAATTACTAATTGGTTGATTTAAAGTATAGGCTATACTTTGCTGGTCAGTAAGATTAAAGTAATTCACTCATTCGCTCATTAATTAATGACAAGTCACTCTCTTCGGCTGGTTTATACTTTGGTAACAGGTCTGTTTTTACTGACGCTGGGTGGCTGTGGTGAGCCTAAATGGAACAGCGATTACAACCTGAATCAGGCACAGCTAAAGCAAAATCCCAAAGCTGCTGATTCTGCCGCACTAGCCTCTGCCGATACTACCAAGCCTGACATTACAGCATCTTCGCTGGTGAATGATGTTGAGAAGAAAGAGAAGAAGAAGCAAAAGAAACGAAGCCGTTATTTTCTGGGAGAAAAAGTGCAGCGTGGCTTTACCCGTACCGGCCGCGACGAGCGCGAAACATTAGAGCTGTTTAGCTACCTGCCGGAGCACAAAGAACCCAACGCTTATGCCCAGGAAAAATATGTGTATGATACAAAGCGTAAAAAAATAGGCAAAGTACGTGGTGATGTAGACCCGGATCGCTACAAACTGTTGCATGGCCCTTACAAGAAAACGTACGGCGATGTGGTAATTGAAGAAGGTTTCTTTTACATCGGTACAAAACACCTGCGCTGGGAAAAGTATAAACGTGATGGCACCCTGGCCGACAAAGCACATTATGACAAAGGCTTTCTGCGCGATGCAGTAATTACGTACTATGGTGGCAACAAAGACAAAATAAAGGAAATCATACCTTATGCTTATGGTGAAGTGCAGGGTACGTACTACAAGTTTTATGAGAACGGTCAGGTAGAATGGGTTGGTAACTACGATAAAGGTCGCAAAGTAGGCACCTGGATCAAGCATTATAGCTTTAAAAACCGCCGCCATTATGAATTTCAATACCCGGAAACAGCTTACGAGCCACAGACAGAACCGGTATTAGTTAAAGAATACGATCGGCATGGTACGCTTGTATTTGAAAAAGGGAAGATTGACAAACGGTCGGCGCAACGTCAGTGAAAAGCATCTTCGAAATGAAGTATGGCCGGCGGCGTTGTTAATGTTACTGATATAATATCGAACCGGATTTCCTGCTCCCAACCATTCGCAAGTATAAATTCTTCGGCGGCATCTACTACTAATTTTTCTTTCCTGCTGTTCACGGCTGCTTCCGGAAACCCAAAGGTATCGGACGCTCGGGTTTTCACTTCTACAAATACCAGCAGCGCATCTTTGCGGGCAATTATGTCAATCTCAGCACGTTTATACCTGTAGTTTTTTTCAAGTATCGTATAGCCCTGCTCCTGCAAGTATAGTTGCGCCATACGTTCACCTGTCTGACCAGTATGGATGTGGTTGTTAATTGGTGAAGCCATCTAAAACTCGTATTTTGCATCACGTATTGATATCCAAACTAATATAGAGGTTGCAAGGTTGCGAAAGGTTAATTGCAGAGGTGTGTTTAACAGCTGGCGCCAAGTATAAACCCGCCGTTGGGCAAACTTTTAAAGTATAAATGCTGTGTTACAAAATAAAGAAATACAATTTGAGCAGCTTGGCCTGATCGATTATAAAGAAGCCTGGGAATACCAGGAAAAGCTTTTTAACGAGATATTGGAGCTAAAGAGCCAGAACCGTAAAGCTCCGGAAGATGCACAGGTGCAAACGCCCAACTATCTGCTGTTCTGCTCGCACCCGCATGTGTATACACTGGGTAAAAGTGGCCACGAAGAAAATTTACTTATAGATGAAGAAGGTCTGAAAGCAAAGGGAGCTACCTTCTATAAGATAAACCGTGGTGGAGATATTACTTACCATGGGCCGGGGCAAATTGTAGGTTATCCTATACTTGACCTGGATAATTTCTTTACCGATATTCACAAATACCTTCGCCTTCTGGAAGAAGCAGTTATACTTACATTGGAGGAGTATGGAATTACAACTGGCCGTATACCTGGCTTAACCGGTGTTTGGTTGGATCATGAAGCACAGGTAAATCCGCGTAAGATATGTGCCATGGGTGTAAAGTGCAGCCGTTGGGTAACTATGCACGGTTTTGCTTTTAATATAAATACAGACCTGAATTATTTTAGTAATATTGTGCCTTGTGGTATCAGCGATAAAAAAGTAACCTCGCTGGCGCAGGAACTTGGGTATGAAGTGCCTTTAGCTGAAGTAGAAGAAAAACTTCGTAAACACATTGCTAACCTGTTCGAAGCCACTATTATTACTGCAACACATGAAAAAAGACATTGATTTCGGAACGGTTGAGGGGGTTTCGGTGGCTGTAGCAACTACACCTAACGAATCGGGTGTGGACGCCTGGAACGTCTATCTAATAAACAATAACCCTTTCCCGATAGAAAATGTGCTGGTGTCATCAAAAGGATACGGCATGTTAGATGGTGAAGAAGTAAAAACATCGATGCTGCGCCACATGTTTGAGCTCATAGATGCAAAAAGCTTTGTGCAGATAGAACCTATAGATCCGGCTATTTTTCATATCAACAACGAGTATTGGGTGAGCTATTATATTGGCCGCCAGATCTATGATAAGAAATACATCTTTGTACCTGATTCTATCACACAGGAAAACCTGATCGATATCAGTATTCTGAATATGCAGGGTGTGCTGCATACCTGAATTTACAGTTGCATACAATAAGTTTTATACTTTACCTTTATGTAATGAGCAAATGCACCGGTAAGCTAATGGCTGCTGCGGCACAAGTACATTAACCTGTATACCACATCTATGGAGCAGAGAATTATACATCTGGTGTTGTCTTTTTTATGGGCTTTCCTGATAGCTATATTCGCTGTTCCGTCTATTATTCGGGTAGCTCACCTCAAAAATATCCTGGATCAGCCTAACTTCCGGACAGTACACGCAGAGCTAACACCTCGTTTAGGTGGCCTGGCTATGTTTGCCGGATTCATGTCGGCGCTTACCATTTTCGCTGATCTGAATAATGGGGTGCAGCAGCTTTTGGCTGGCTGCGTTATACTTTTCTTTATTGGGTTAAAAGATGATCTGATCTCGATCTCTGCCATGAAGAAATTTGCCGTACAGCTGTTGGCTACAGGTATAGTAATGTTTATTGCTGATATCCGCATCACCAGCTTTCAGGGTATATTTGGTGTAGGTGAGTTAGAGATTGGTATCAGTTATGGATTTACTTTCCTGGTAATTATAGGAATTACAAATTCATTGAATCTGATAGATGGTCTGGATGGTTTGGCAGGTACACTGGCATTGATCGCCTGTGTAACTTTTGGAGTCTATTTCTACCTGTTTGGAGGCCCTAACTATAGTAATTATGCTGCTGTAGCTTTTTGTTTGGCGGGTGGTATACTCGGTTTTCTACGCTATAATTTTCATAAAGCTACTATATTTATGGGCGATACAGGTTCGTTGCTCTGTGGCTTTATTATCTCTGTTATGGCCATACAATTCATTGAAATGCGCCAGGTGTCTGCTGCGCCTTCTGTAGCAATTGGTATTTTGTTTGTACCGGTTTTTGATACGATAAGGGTATTTTCAATCCGGATATTTAATGGAAGATCACCTTTTATACCAGATAAAAATCACGTGCATCATCGCCTGCTGGCCATGGGTCTAAACCAGATCAGCACAGTCCTGACCCTTGCCATAATCAACATGCTTATCATTATGTATGTGGTTAGTTTTGGCAAATGGGGAAATTTATACCTGTTGCTCTCTTTAGTAACTTTCTCAGTAATGTTTAGTGTTGTTCTTGGAATATACAGAACCAAAAGTGCCCAGCGTGTTTCTAAAGTTTAATTTTGGAGTAAAGCTTATATACGCACTGCTGTTATGCATTGTAGTTACGGGCACAATAAATGCGCAGGTGCTTCCTCTGGAGCAGGAGAACACTATTACAGCAGATTGGTTAGTATATAAAAGCAATACAAAGGAACTTATACCTTATGTGGCTGGCGCAGGTGCCAGTAATAATGCAGTGCATCAGTGGGTGCAAATTACTCCAGCCAATGCCTTTCTAATTTCTTTTGCTGCAACCAAAGGCACATGCCTGTTCCTGAACAACCAACTTATCTTTATAGCTGATTCAACCGCAGCTTTTAAGCTGAACCTGGTGCCTTACGCTCAAGATCTTAAAGCAAAACAAGGCAAGTATCTGCTTTCAGTCTGGCACCCGGAGCAGCAGCCGGTAGTGAGTTCTTTTAAAAATGCTGAAGCAATACAACAGGGTGCTGTGCAGGGACAGGGGCAGTCAGTTTTGGCAGTGCGTGTACGGGAATACGTGAATCTGAATGCGTTTATCATTTTTATACTTTTGATAGGGCTATTATATGGTGCTTTAAAAAGTAACTATCCAGCTGATTTTAGCAGCTTATATAGCATTAACTCTTTCTTTAGAACAAATGCGTTACAAGAAGGCTTCCTTTCAAAACCGGTAAGCTCCTGGTCAAGTATACTTTTTATAATAGTTTTCTCGCTTTCGCTGGCTCTGCTTATAGCGGCAATACATACTGAGGTGCAGCACATTCAGTTGTTAAATCAGTTCTTCCCGGTTTCTGCAGCAGGTATAAGCACCAAGGTTATTTTTTATACTGTTCTTATCTTTTTGTTTATCCTGATAAAATACCTTTTCCTTAAAATGATGGCATTCATTTTTGGATTAGAGCAGGTTGTTCATTTACAGTATCGTGAGTTTTTAAGAACCATACTTTTCCTTGGTATTTTTCTACCTGTTATAGTTTTATTTTATATGGCTTTTAATGCCAGTATGCCGCAGGTTATATTGCTGGCATCTAATCTGGCGGTTGCATTTGTGTTGATAGTCACAATTGTGCGCGTATTTGCTACAGTAAATACTAAAGCATCTGTATTAAATCTGCATTTATTTTCATACCTTTGCGCCACAGAAGTGATTCCGTTGGCGATTATACTGAAACTGATCGTTTTTAACTTCTAAAAACACAATTAAGTATAATTGCCGTAGCAGAAGGTGTTAATTTAATAACCACATTATATGGTTGAGAGCAAAGCAAAAGGAAGTGCCAATCCTGAAAGACACAAAATTCCTATCAAAAGTATACTGGTAACGCAGCCGCAGCCTACAACAGATAACTCACCTTATGTAACTATAGCCGAGAAATACGGTATTAAAGTTGATTTCAGGGCGTTTATTGAAGTGGAGCCTGTTCCTTACAAAGAGTTCAGAAAGGACAAGGTTGATATTCTAGCGCATACAGCTGTTATTTTTACCAGCCGTAATGCTGTTGATCATTTCTTCAGAATCTGCCAGGAAAGTAAAATAGAGATGCCGGCTGATATGAAGTACTTCTGCATTTCAGATCAAACGGCTTATTACCTGCAAAAGTATATCGTGCTGCGTAAGCGCAAATTATTTGTTGGCGAAAAAACTGCAAAAGATTTATTCGAAGTGATTAAAAAGCACAAGAATGAAAAATTCCTTTTCCCGTGCTCAAACATTCGCAAAGATGATATTCCGGAATTTATGGCAGCCAATAAGATCAAGTGTACAGAAGCGATCATTTACAAAACCGTTGCTGCTGACTTGTCTGACCTGGATGATGTTACTTATGACTGCCTGGCTTTCTTTAGTCCGTCTGGTATAACTTCCCTGTTTATTAACTTCCCGGATTTCAAACAAAACAATACAAGAATTGCTGCTTTTGGCCCTACTACAGCTAAGGCAGTTCGTGATGCCGGCCTTGAACTGGATATTGAGGCACCAATGCCAAACGCTCCTTCAATGACAGGTGCTATAGAGGTGTACATACAAAATCATAAACAGAAGTAAAAAAGCAGCAGTAGCCGCAACCTTTATTTCTGAAATACATACTATAAAACGCAAAGATAAGATGGTGTAAAGCTATCTTGTTTTTGCGTTTTACCGTTTAAGTAGTATATTTATATCTCTATACTTTCCTTACTACAGTTATACTGTTTCTTGCTTTGTTGCAGTAACCTATGAAAAAGCTTTTACCTGTATTCTTGTTGTTCCTGCTTTATAGTCAGAAACTTATGGCGCAACAACAGCCACAGTTTACTCATTATAGCTTTAATGGCATGCAACTAAGCCCTGCATATGCTGGTATTACAAACCGCCCTGAGGTATTGTCGATATTCAGATATCAGTGGTTGGGGTATGATGCTTCTTTTGATGATGGCGGGTCTCCGCAAACACTCCTGCTTACTGCGCATACACCCGTACGTTTATTAAACGGTGGTGTAGGTATAACCTTAATGCGTGATAAAATTGCAAACACTACCCAGAGCGGAGTGGCGTTGTCGTATTCATTTCATATACCAATAGGCGAAGCAAAACTAGGGTTGGGTGTACAGGGTAATTATAATAAAATAAAGAAAGGGGAATATAGGCCAAACCAGCCGGACGATCCCTTTGTGCCACTTAACAGCTCTGATACCAAGTATGATCTGGGGGCGGGCATTTGGTATGAATCCAGTACATTTTATGCCGGTGGGGGTGTAACAAATCTATTAAAAGCAGAGTATGAGTTTTCGAATATCCAAGACAATGTAGAAGACGATGTCAAGGGAACCTTTTTCAGCGAAAATCATATTTATGCTACTGCCGGATATCACCTGCCTGTTGCTAACATGTTTATACTTACGCCAATGGCACTCGTAAAGCATGATACTGAAACATTTTCGTTTGATGCCGGAGCAAAAGTAACATACGAAGAAAAATATTGGGCAGGAGTGAACTACCGACATAAAGAAGCTGTTGGAGCGCTAATTGGGTTAGGTTTATTTACAGATAATTCATTAAGAGTAGGATACGCATTTGATTTTACAATATTTGACAGAGTTGCCAAGGCACCAACATCACACGAAGTGATGCTTTCTTACAGGCTTCCAGAGCCTGCCGTGCGTTTCAAGCCACCAGTAAGAACACCAAGGTATAACTTCACGAAGTAATAAGTAAATACAGTAAAAAGCCGATATAGAGGCAAAGTCCAATTCTAAAAATAATACAGAAAAAAATTGTGATTTATCTGTAAAATAATCCCCTGATTTAACCGTTGAAAAATAATAAATACGTGTAGCAAGTAAATGTTTGTTTATTTGATACAAAACCTTATATATTTGCTACACCAGTAAAAATGTGCTAAGAATACATTGCTAAAAATTTTACCTTTTTTAAGAGTCATCATGAACAAACTATTTAAGCTGTCTTCCTTCGCTTTGGCGGTGTTGCTGCTTGCAGGTTGCGGATTGAGAAACAGACCACAGGGTGACCTGGTTGGGTCAGATGATCGTCCTGAGTATAATGCGCAGCAAATCCCTTACGGTATGGTGGCGTGCCCGGGCGGAACTTTCCATATGGGACAGGCAGACCAGGATATTGCTGCAACAATGGCTAACCTGAACAAGCAGGTAACTATTGGTGCCTTTTATATGGACGAAACCGAGATTACAAATAATGAATACCGCCAGTTTATGGATGTCATCATGCAGGACTCAATGGAAGTACTGGGTGAGGACTGGGTAATGGCTGAGCTTTATCCGGATACTACTGTTTGGGTAAAAGACTTTACCTATCACATGGGCGATCCATTAATGGAGTATTACTATACGCACCCTGCTTTTGACGACTACCCTGTGGTAGGTGTTGACTGGTTTGCAGCAAAGTATTTCTCTAAATGGCGTTCAAATTTCAAAAATCAGGCAAATGCTGATAACGGCATGGCTCCTATGCCAAGCTTCAGATTGCCATCAGAGGCTGAGTGGGAATATGCATCACGTGGTGGCCGCGACATGACGGTGTATCCATGGGGTGGTCCTTACCTGCGTAACGCAAAAGGCTGTTTACTGGCTAACTTTAAGCCGGGCCGCGGTGACTATTATAGCGATGGTTTCTCTTATACAGCTCCTGTAGCTCAGTTCTTTCCGAACGATTACGGCTTATATGATATGGCCGGTAACGTAGCAGAATGGTGCGAAGATGCCTATGCTGATGCATATGTACCTATCACCTGGGACCTGAACCCTGTTTATAATGATGATAACGAGCCTCGTAAAGTTGTTAGAGGTGGTTCATGGAAAGATATTGCTTACTTCCTAGAAACAGGTACGCGTAACTTCGAATTCCAGGATTCAGCTCGTTCATATATTGGCTTCCGTAATGCGATGGTATACTTAGGAAGATCATCAGGAAGAGAATTCAGATAAGAAACATCCCAATTCCCTAATACATATTACTAAAACCCAAAACACAATCGTTCACAATTTAATTCGAAAACAAAATGAGCAACGCTAAAGGACGCAGTTTTTTGTACGACGTACTGATGCCAAAAATCTACGGTATTGGTGCCGCAGTCGTAATCGTTGGTGCGCTATTTAAAATTCAGCACTGGCCAGGTGCAGACCTTATGCTGATCGTAGGTCTTAGTACAGAGGCCGTAATCTTCTTCCTGAGTGCATTCCAGCCACAGCCGCATGATCCGGATTGGGCTAGAGTTTATCCGCAACTTGCTGATGATTACACAGGCGAAGCACTTATGCCAGCTACTGCTACTACTTCAGGTGGTAACGGATTAACCCGCAAACTGGATGACATGCTGCTTGATGCGAACATCACCCCTGAAACTATTAACTCATTAGGTTTAGGGCTGAACAGACTGAGCGAAACTGCTGCACAGATGGCAGATTTAAGCCAGGCTACTACAGCTACTAACGAGTATACACTAAGAGTAAGAGAAGCATCTGGTTCATTAGATAAAATGAATGCAGCCTATGCTACTACTGCTGAAGCCTTAGCGCAGATGGCAGGCTCTACTGTAGATGCAAAAGAATACCACCAGCAGATCCAGAGCATGACCAGAAATCTTGGTGCACTTAACGCAGTGTACGAGATGGAACTTCAGGATGCAAATAACCACCTGAAAGCCATGAATAAATTCTATGGCAACCTGAGCATGGCTATGGAAAACTTAACTGATGCCAGCAAAGATACAGAGCAATTCAAGCAGGAAGTTTCTAAGCTTACGCAGAACCTACACTCTCTGAACACAGTGTATGGTAACATGCTTACAGCAATGAAAGGTTAATCCTTGATTTTTTGTTCTATTTCAAACGAAAACAACAGTTAAAAATATAGTATAACATGGCTGGAGGAAAAGAGACACCCCGGCAGAAGATGATCGGTATGATGTACCTGGTACTTACCGCACTTCTGGCCCTACAAGTGAACTCAGCTATCCTGTTAAAGTTTCAGTTCCTGGACGAAAGTTTGATGGAAGTGAATGGCAAGACAGTGAATGATAATGCTGGAGTTTTAAGTAACATTAAATCTGCCGTTAACGAAGGTGGTAACAGATCTTCAGATGCACGTGTATTAAAAAGTGCAGAAGAGATCCGCAAGCAAACCTCAGAGATGGTAGGTTATATCCGTAGCCTGCGCGAAAGACTGGTGAAGGAAACAGGCGGTATGAATGAGGAGATAGCTAATCAGTATGCTAACCCAAGCGCTGAAGATAAAGTAGCTATTGCGATGATTGGTGCAGCTAACAAGAAGAATGGTGCAGCATATGAGTTGAAAGACAAACTTAATGCATACGCTAAATTCCTAAAGCAGTACAACCCGAACACGCCGGCTCAACTGGCAAACGATGGTAAAGACGATCCTGTGGCGAAGAATGATAAATCGCAGCGCAGAAAAGACTTTGCAGAGTTAAACTTTGGTGAAACACCACTAGTTGCGGCTTTAGCAGTTCTTTCTCAGAAAGAGAATGAAGTACTGAAGTATGAAGCTGATGCATTACAGAAATTAGCTACGCAGGTTGGTGCTGATATCATCAAGTTTGAGAAAATCTTTGCTATGGCGCGTGCTGAGTCTAAGACTGTAGCTGCCGGTACAAAGTATAAAGCAGAAATGTTTATTGCTGCTTCTTCTGATGCGATCACTCCAACAATGAGCTACCAGGGTAGACCAGTTAAAGTTGTTGATGGTAAAGGTATAGTTGAATTTACTGCTGCTGCTTCTAACTATGATGCTGATGGAAATTCAAAACAAAAGTGGAGTGGTAAGGTAACAATCAACCAGAATGGCCGTGATACCACATTTAATGTAACAGAAGAATATGTAGTAGCTAAGCCTGTTATCCAAGTACAGTCTGCTTCAGTTCAGGCGTTATATTTCCAGTGTGCTAACGAGCTTAACGTACAGGTACCTGCTTTAGGTGCTGTGTATGACCCAAGCTTCAGCGCATCAGGTGGTACTGCTATTAAAGGTGCTAAAAAAGGTCTGGTAACCATTATCCCAAGCGCAACACAGGTAAAACTAAATGTTAGTAGTGGTGGTAACGCTATCGGTTCTGAAACATTTAAAGTGCGCCCTATACCTAAGCCAACATTAGCGCTAATGGTTAATGGTCGTCCGTTGGATGTAAAGCGTGGTGTACAAGCTCAATCATTTAGACAAGTAACTATAGAAGCGTTAGCTGAAGAAGGTTTTAGACAATTATTACCTAAAGAAGCACGTTATAGAGTAACACGTTGGAAAGCGTACTTAGTAAGAGGTACAAACCCAATCGATCAGGTAGATGTATCCGGACCATCAGAAAACCTGTCTCGTTTTGCAGCTAAAGCAAGCAAAGGCGACAGAGTTGTAATTGAGGTTTTAGATGTGAAGCGCCTGAATTATAAGGGAAGTGTTGTAGATGCTAAAACCAGTGGTGATACATTCTGGAACATCCCATTAAACTAAAAATTAGAAGCTTACAAGGAGTATGAAAGTAGTTAAAGCATTAGGTATAGCAGCTGGTATTTTGATGAGCATGAGTGCTATGGCGCAGCAGGTTTCTACCACTGCAACCAGCAGTTCTTCTGCAAGGCCAATACCAGAACATGATATTCTGTTCAAGAAAACCGTATGGCGTAAAATAGACCTGCGTGAAAAGCAGAACAAGCCAATGTTTTCTGAAAACAGAGAGATCACCAGAATTATAATGGATGCGGTGAAAAGCGGAGAGCTGACTGCCTATGCGAATGATTCTGTGAACAAGCCACTGACACGTGAAGAGTTTGTTGGTAACATGACTAAGAAAGACAATACCGAGGAGCTTAGTGAAGAAGAAAAGGCAGCAGGTTTTGGCCAGGAGGCTGAAGATGATGATGCCTGGGGCGCTGCACTTGGTGACGATGCTGGTAAATCTACTACAGGTCCTATAAGCAACGAGTTTTTTCCTAAGGAACTATACTTACTTGAGCTAAAAGAAAACATTGTTTTCGATAAAAAACGCTCTCGTATGTATCATGATATCCAGACAATTACACTGAAGGTGCCTGCAACCACCAATGAAATGGGTATTGAGAATACAGTAGCATCATTTAAGATGAGCGATCTAGTACGCGTTTTCCGTGCAAACCCGGAAGTGGCCGTATGGTATAACGCTCAGAATGATGCGCAGCATAAGAACCTGGCAGACGCATTTGATCTGTGGCTGTTCAGCTCTTATATCACTAAAATCTCTAACCCTGGCGACAGAGCTTTATCTGACATCTACGGTGGTGGACAGAAAGGTTTATTAGCCGCGCAGGATGCTGCAGAAGCACTTATAGAGTATGAGTATAGCCTTTGGAGCTACTAAGCTTTGAAAAGAAGAAACAAAAAAGGAGGTTCGAAAGAGCCTCCTTTTTTGTTTTAGACTATTCGATTGGGTGCAGGTAAGTATAAAGTATAGCTGCTTTTGATTTTCCGATCTCGGTTGTAAGTTCTGCTAAGGTTAATTCTCTAAGCTTTTTAACAGACCTATACTTGTTGAGCAACTGATCTGAAATAACAGGGCCTATACCTTTGATATCGGTAAGTTCAGTTTTAAGAGTTCCGGCATCGCGCTTGCTACGATGAAAAGTAATAGCAAAACGGTGCGCTTCGTCACGAATACGCTGTATCAGCCTTAGCGATTCTGATTTTTTATCAATGTATAAAGGCAGATTATCGCCAGGATAAAATATTTCCTCTAAACGTTTAGCTATACCTACAATGGCAACTTTGCCCCATATATTAAGATCTTTAAGAGCCTGCACTGCAAAGCTTAACTGACCTTTACCGCCATCGATAATAATAAGCTGTGGTAATGGTTGATTTTCGTCTAAAAGTCTTCTGTAGCGGCGGGTAACAATCTCGTACATCGATTCGAAATCGTTAGGGCCGACAACCGTTTTAATATTGAAGTGCCTGTAATCCTTCTTACTTGGCCTGCCATTCTTAAAACATACCATAGATGCCACCGGGTTGTCTCCCTGGAAGTTAGAGTTATCAAAACACTCAATATGCCGGGGCAACTCTGTAAGGCGTAAATCCTTCTTCATAGTTTCCAGCACCCGGATTTCACGCTGGTCACTTAACTCACGGTTTTTCTCTTGCCTTCCTTCACGTTCTTTGCGCAGATACATGGCGTTCTTCAACGACAGGTTAAGCAATTTGCGCTTATCTCCTATCTGTGGATAAGTAACGGTAATATTATCTAAAGGCAGGGAAACCTCAATATTAGTAATCACCTCCCGTGAAGTACTTTCAAACTCCTGGCGCAGCTGCACAATAACGGAGGCAAGTATATCTTCGTCTGCCTCGTCAAGCTTTTTGTGTATCTCCAGCGACTGCGTAAGTATAATAGAGCCATTCATTACCTTAAGGTAGTTCAGGAACGCGCACTGCTCATTAGAGGTGATCGTAAAGACATCGATGTTAGTAAGTGTATTGCTTACTACAGTAGACTTCGTCTGGAAATCTTCCAGCATATCCAGCTTCGTCTTGTACTGATGTGCCAGCTCAAACTGGAACTCTGCAGCGGCCGCTGCCATATGCTCTTTAAAGTAATTCTTAGCTATACTTAAGTTACCGGAAAGTATACTTCTGATCTGGCTGATATAGTAGTTATATTCTGTTTCATCCACCAGCGCTTCGCATGGCCCTTTGCAGTTGCCAATATGATACTCTAAGCAAACTTTAAATTTACCTGCAGCAATATTCTCGGGAGATAAGTTATAGGTACAGGTGCGAAGCGGATATAATGTCCGGATCAGGTCCAGTACCACGTTCATGGTAGTTACACTTGGGTAAGGACCAAAGTAACGGGAGCCGTCATTGATCTTATTGCGGGTACTGATGACGCGCGGAAAGCGCTCATTTACAATGCAGATGTAAGGATAAGTCTTTCCATCTTTGAGGAGGATATTATACTTTGGCTGATACTGTTTGATCAGGTTATTTTCCAAGAGGAAAGCATCAGCCTCTGTATCAACTATAGTAAACTCAATGTTTTTTATTTGGGAAACAAGCTTAAGCGTTTTCTTATTATGCTGCGTAGAGCGGTTGAAATAAGAGCTTACACGCTTTCTTATATCAACCGCTTTACCAACATAGATAATGCCGTTATCGTCAAAAAACTTATAAATGCCGGGCTTGTGCGGCAGGTGCGATATTTTGTCTTTCAGCTTTTCGTTAGCAGGCATTTGTAGTGCATATTAGATCTCAGCATCCAAATCGATTTCAGCAGGCAATTGCAGGAACTCATCCTGTTGGGCCGAATCGATCGGCATGCCGGCACTGCTGTTATACTTGGCGCAGTCTAATTCTACAGATAAAGGCGCTAAAGGTTTAGGGAAAGGCTCTTTAGATACATCAAGTGACGGATCTGAGTATACTTTCTGCATAAAAGCGCCATAGATCGGCATCGCCAGTTTGTTACCCTGGCCCAGAGCTATACTTCTGAAGTGGATGGAGCGATCTTCGCCGCCTACCCAGGTACCGCAAACAAGGTCAGGAGTAATACCCATAAACCAGGCATCAGAGTAATTCTGCGTAGTACCTGTTTTACCGCCAATCTCATTCTTAAGCCCGTTACGGTGACGCAAACCATAATAGGCTGTACCACCAGGTTCTGCAGCAGCTTTCAACATATGCACCATCATATAGGCTGTTTCTTCGCTAAGAGCTTCTACCGTTTTAGGAGCAAACACTTTCAGCACATTGCCATGCTTGTCTTCTATGCGGGTAATATAGTTTGGTTCAACCCAGGTTCCGCCATTCACGAATGCACCATAAGCGCCTACCATATCATATAGGGTAACATCACTCACTCCTAAAGCCAGTGAAGGATTAGGATCCAGTGGTGTGGAGATTCCCATTCGCTTAGCAGTTTTAACCAGTGTTTCAGCACCTAATTTATTTACCAGGAAAGCTGAGATAGTATTAACGGATTCTGCCAGTGCCTTACGTAAAGTATACTTCTGACCAGAGAACTTATTGTCAGAGTTATTAGGGCACCACATATTACCATCCGGAAGCGGAATACATACTTTTGTGTCAATTACTTCGTAGCAAGGATAGTAGCCATTTTCGATAGCAGCAGTATACAGAAACGGCTTAAACGTTGACCCAGGCTGACGTGCACCCTGCTTTACATGGTCGTATTTAAAGTGCTTATAGTTGATGCCGCCTACCCACGCTTTAATATGACCAGTTTGTGGTTCCATAGCCATAAAGCCAGTCTGCAGGAAGTGCTTATAGTATTTAAGAGAATCCATTGGGCTCATCTCAACCTGTTTCTCGCCGTTCCAGGTAAAGATGGTCATAGGCACCTTCTTATTCAGGTAGTAATTGATAGAGTCTTCATCTCCGTCAAAACGTTCATAAAGCTTCTGGTAACGAGGAGTACGTTTAATGGCCTGCTCAGCAAAGCCTTTGATTTCCTGCCCGTTTCTATCTGTCCAGGGGTTACGGTTCTTCCAGTGGTTGAAGAATAGTTTCTGCTGCGCTTCCATGTGCTTTTCCATGGCCTGCTCTGCATACTCCTGCATCCGCGAATCTATGGTTGTATAGATCTTCAGGCCATCGGCATACAGGTCATAGCCATTTTCGCGGCACCATTCCAGTAAGAACTTGCTGGCTTCGGTACGGAAATATGGCGCCAAACCAATGTTCTGGTTCTCTACACGGTAGTCAAGCTTAATATCTTTTTCCTTTAGTTGGTTGAATTCTGCTTCTGTCAGGAATTCATACTTTACCATCTGCGACAGCACCACATTACGGCGTTGCTTGGAGCGCTCAGGGTTAAATTTAGGGCTGAAAGCCGTAGGAGCTTTCAATAAACCAACCAATACGGCAGACTCTTCCAGTTTCAGGTCCTGAGGCGCTTTATTAAAGAATGTTTTAGCCGCTACTTTAATACCAAATGCGTTTGAGCCAAAGTCTACCGTGTTCAGGTACATGGTCATGATCTCTCGTTTAGTATAGTTGCGCTCCAGCTTGATGGCCATGATCCACTCCTTTGTTTTCAGGATGAGCATGCGCAGGCCGGGCACATCGTTCAGCAATCCGTTATTCAACTCCTCACTGCGGGTATTGAATAGGTTTTTCGCTACCTGTTGTGTCAGGGTACTTCCTCCACCTTTCAGGTTACCGGTTATTATACCTGTCGCTACACGCATCATAGCTTGCGGGTCAATACCAGAGTGGTCTTCAAAGCGGATATCTTCTGTTGCGGTAAGTGCCTGCACAAGGTTCTCCGGCAGATCTTCATAATCTACAGGGGAGCGGTTCTCCCGGAAATATTTACCCAGCAGTTTATTATCTGCAGAGTATAACTCAGATGCCAGTTCGCTTTTAGGGTTTTCGAGGGTGCGCAGGTTAGGCAACTCACCAAACAAATTCAGGAAGTTGGCACTAACTGCATATACATAAAGTATAAAAGCTACAAAGCCGCCAGCGAATAGCAGCCATAGCGTAGTTACAACTTTAGGAAAAACCGCCTTCTGTGGGGTAATGTTCTCTTTTTGACGCGTAGTCATGTACTTTAATAATTGTTTTTGAAGAAAGTCTGGTATGTTTCTACATCTTTCTTCTGCATGAATTTCTGATAGTTGGCAGAAGATATTACAAAGGTAGTGAATTCTACGCCTCTAATTCTACCAACCGGGGCTTGCGGCCCTTTTTGTTTAATATTATAAGACTTGGCTATTTTAAGATCATTTATTGAACGAACTACAAGCATTGTTTTACCCGTTGCAATAGGTTCTTCGGTAATAGCGAGTTTTATACTTCCGAACTGGCTCTTGTTAAACTTTTCATACTTGGCTGTAATATCCTTAAAAGCCTCGTGGCCGCTTGGATAAATCAATACAAAATAATACGCAGTGTCAGGTTCAGCACTAAAAGCCATAGGGTCAGGAGCAGGTAAACTGGCTGCCACTGCTGCAGAGTCCGGTAAGTCTACAGTGTCAGGTGCGGTGACTGCTGGCTTCTTAACTGTGGTATCTGCTACAGCTGGTTGGGTTGTGTCTAACTGCGTTTTTATACTTGGCTGTGCCGGAGCAGTAGAAGCAATTACTGTGCTAACTTTTTCTTCAGGAGTGAGCGAAGATGTAGCCTCTTTAGGTTTAGGCGCTGTTTCGGAAGGAGCTTCTTTTCGCAACAGGTTTTTCTGTTCCAGCGAAGTATAAGTCTCTAATAACTTTCCTGCATTTGCCTGTAATGAGCTGGTTGGGTAATCTTTCCGAAACTGCTCCAGTTGCGCTTTTAATACTCCGGGCTCTTTAGTTCGCGCCGTGATCATTAATTCCAGGAAAGCAGTTTTATCCTGAATATCGCTATGCGGGTACTGGCTAACCAACTGGTTTACTACCTGCTGTGCTAATTTATAGTTGCCGTCCTGGTAATAAGTATAAGCCAAATCATAAAGAGCATGTGCCTTCAGGTTTTCAGCTGCATTTTTACTCATAAAGTCAGCATCGTCTACTAACTGAGCAAAAGATGAGTTCGGGAACTGTTGCTTTATTTTATTATAGTATACCTGCTTTTGTGCATCGTTATTTGCCTTGCCATAGATCAGGTATAAAGCATAATATGTTTCAGCGGCATGCTCTGTGTTAGGGAAGCGCTGCAACAGTTGTTCATACGTTTCGGTAGCTTTCTCAGCATTTTTCAGGTTCTGGTTATAGATGTTACCTAAAGTAAACAAAGCTTCTTCAACCATCTTCTCTGATCTCTGCATGGCTACGGTCGTTAGCGGAATTTCCTGCAAATATGTCTGGATCTGTGCTTCAGCTCGGGCCTCTGCGCTTAGCGTAGTATCAGGTACAGTTAAAATGATGGGCTGCTGCGCCAGTTGCTGTTGATCTCCATTATTTTCGCCACGGCTCCTGGTGCGCCAGAAATCCTGTAAAGGTCTGTCGCCCCATCGGCGTATAAATTCTGTTCTTGCACTTGCCATAGCAGCAGGGTTATCAAAATACCATACACCAGCTGAATTGGTGGTCGGGTTAAAAGCTACTGCATCGTCCGGGTTTATACTTGAGCGGCGTCTTTCATTCTGAGATTTCAGCTGAGCCTGCTGTTGGGCAAACGCTAGTTTTTGTGCCTCCTCTTCCTGTTGCTGCACTAACTGTTGCAGAAAAGCCATTCGATCCGCTTCGCTCATGCGTGCTATCCGTTGCAGGCTATCCTGCGTTTGAATGGTGTTATACTGCGTGGCAAAAGAAGTGAGTACATCACGGCGCTCCGCTACTGCTTCGTATTCGGGAGCAGTTTTTGGGTATGCCTGTACGGCACTGTCGTAATAAGCCTGGGCCATATCATACTTACCAAGGTGGTCGAAGTATATTTTACCGGCCAGCAAATAACTATAAGCTTTCTGGTTTGGCAACGAACCTCGTTCTTTTAAAGATTGCTGCAGAAAACTAAGCGCTTTATCGAAGTTCTGCTTACGGAGCTCGAACTGTGCCATCTCATACAGAATCTTGTCCTTGTATTCTGTGTTCTTCTCGTCCTTCAGCATCTTCTCATAGAAGCCGGCAATGCGCTCCTGGTCTTGCTCATCGCTCAGCTCCGAAACCTGCCCGATATATAACCTGCTGAAGAAGCCAAGATCATAAGGTGGATTGCGGCGCAGAATTTTGCTATATTGTTTATAAGCTTCTTTATCCTGGTTAGTAGCCTGGTAAAGTTGGGCCAGCGCAAATCTTACCCGCGACTGCGCATCCTTTTCCTCAAAGTTCGGAATAGACAAAGCCAGGTTCTCAATTACGGCAGCAGTGTCTCCCTGAAAGCGGTGGTATTGCGCGCGCGCCAGGTATAGTTCGCGGGCATTGTCCTTGTTCAGGCGCTCGCGGCGCAGCAATTCAGATACCTGATTAGCATTATCAAGCTCACCCATCTGCAGGTAGGTGCGCATAAGCCATACCAGCGCCTCGTGCCGTGCATCCTTATCTTTACTTATGGTATTAGTATACTTAAAAGTGCGTGCCGCATCCGGAAAGTCCAGCTGATAGTAGCGTGCGCGTCCTATTAATATATAGCTGTCGTCAATCCATTTGCTGTTCTTATGATACTGAATCGGGAAAGAGGCTTTTTTTACCACATCTTCCAGGTCGGCGGCAGCTGCTTTAGCTGTAGTAGAGTCTATAGTTGGGTAAATAGGGATAAACTGGTTGTAGTCGTACTGCATCTGTGCCTGCAATGCTTCTTCTATGGCGCGTAGTTTCTCCCTCGCCAGAAAGTAGCCATTATACCGTGCAGTGGTGTTATGATAAGTTTTGCTCAGCGGATTATTACGCTCCACAGAACATGCACCAAGCAAAAGCGCTACAAGCAGGATAAGAAGGTATGTCGGGTTATGCTTCAAGTTTTGTTATGATGCAGGGTGATGATGGCTAAGTATAAAAAATAACGTTACAGTTTGCTTGCAAAGTATAAAAGGGTACGTAACAAAGGCGCTTACGCACGCTTCTGAAACTGGTTTTAACAAAGCAGCTCCTACAAAAATACATTATTATATAATATAAGGAATAGCTGCCATGCCCCGGTTTATCAACTATCAGTAAAAGCTTTTGGTTTCAGGCCGGGCCTGTGAACTATAAATACAGGTAACTCAAATGCTTATTTATCAGTTACAGCAGTTTACATCAAAAAAAGCAGTAATTTTGCAGCAAATTATACCTATGGCAGCAACTCCTGAAGATGAAAAGAAAGACGGTGGCGTAAAGCCATACCTGAAATACTCGGGCCTGGCTTTCCAGATGATCGCGGTAATGGTGCTGGCTGCCTGGGGAGGAATGAAACTGGACGAATATTTTGCTACCCAGAACCCATGGTTTACGATTGGTTTACTGGTAGTGGCGGTAGTGGCTTCTATGGTTTTGGTTATACTTTCATTAAATAAAAAATAGAGACTTGTGAATTTTCTTAAAAAACTTGCGCTGTTTTCGTTGATAATTGGGTTGCTGATCGGGGCGCTGCAATTTTATACAAGTAACCAACTGGTGCACACGCATATATGGTGGTTGTTTGGGTTTATGGTGCTGGTTACTGCATTAACCTTTTATGTCTCCAAGTTAGGAGTTAGTTACGATACAGATAACTTTCAGCTATACTACTTTGGCTCAATGGGCTTCCGGATGATATTGAGCATTGCACTTATATTTATATATGTGTTCATGTTCTCGGAGAACGAGTTACAGTTCGTGCTCAACTTCTTTGTGTTATATTTTCTATTTACCGGGTTTGAAATTTACAGCTTATTGGCTAACTTCGCACCGCAATTGAAAAAGCAAAAGGAAGTATAAAATACCACTTTACAAACGTTGCTTCTAACTATCTCTTAATGAAGAAGTTATTTATTTTACTGTTTTCCTTCTTAACGATCACGGCTCAGGCGGCGTCTTCGGAAGGTGGGGAGTTCAAGCCCGGCGATATGATCACGCATCACATCGCAGACGATTACAGCTGGCACTTTGCTGATGGCGCTGTGTTGTATTTGCCGGTAATCCTGATCGATAATGGCAAGCCTGTAGTATTTTCTTCTAGTAATTTCTATAACGAGAACCATGAGCTTGTGCCTTACAATGGGTATAAAATGGAGCATGGTCATATCTACAAGGTAAACGCAGCAGGCGAGCCGATTGAAGGCTATAAAGGCCTTTATGATATTTCGATTACAAAGAACGTGGCTTCTATGTTTGTAAGTGTGGCGTTGTTGTTCTTTGTGTTCTTCTCTATTGCGGGTAGCTATAAAAAGAATGCAGGCAGAGCCCCAAGAGGCATGCAGTCGTTCTTCGAGCCGATCATCATCTTTATCCGTGATGAAATTGCAAAGGCGAACATTGGTCCTAAGTATGAGCGCTACATGCCATACCTGCTTACCATCTTCTTTTTTATCTGGTTTAACAACCTGTTGGGCTTAATGCCGGGTGGTGCTAACTTAACTGGTAACATTGCAGTTACATTGGTGCTTGCTACAATGACGCTTTTGATTACTGTGTTTAGCGGTAATAAGAGCTACTGGGGACACATCTTCGCGACTCCGGGTGTACCAAAGTGGTTAGCTCCTATCATGATTCCGGTAGAGTTGATCGGTATCTTTACGAAGCCATTCTCCCTGATGGTCCGACTTTTTGCTAACATCACAGCAGGTCACATTATTATTCTTTCCCTGTTCAGCTTGATCTTTATATTCCAGAGCATTGCAGTTGGTCCATTAAGTGTAGCGTTCGCTACCTTCATGAACTTCCTGGAGTTGTTCGTGGCGCTGTTACAGGCTTATATCTTTACCTTGCTTTCTGCCATGTATTTTGGTGGTGCCGTTGAAGAGCACGATCACGTGGACGACATGGGGCATGGCGATGGTCATCATTAATCTGAATTCTTTTTTTAACTATATATAACTACAATTATGTTATTAGCAATTTTGCTTCAAGCAGTAGCGACAACTGATTTCGGTCTAGCTATCATGGGTGCCGGTATCGGTGCTGGTCTGGTTGCCCTTGGCGCTGGTTTAGGTATCGGTAGAATCGGTGGCTCAGCTATGGAATCTATCGCGCGTCAGCCAGAAGCTGGTGGTAAAATCCAGACTGCTATGATTATTGCAGCTGCTCTTATCGAAGGTGTTGCACTTTTCGGTGTGGTAGTTTGTCTGCTAATCTCTTTCAAAGGCTAATTAAAGCTTTTGTTGATCTCACGTCCGGACGCATGGTCCGGACGATGAGGTCAAAAGTAGTTGCATAGTTAAAGAGCCGGTATTGCGAAGGCAAACAGGCAAATAAAAAACCTAATAGTCAACTTTCATAAACAATGGAATTAGTAACCCCCAATTTCGGTCTAATTTTCTGGCAGTTAGTAACGTTCTTAATCGTTCTTTTCCTGCTTACCAAATTCGCTTGGAAGCCAATCATGAACGCCCTGCGCGAGCGTGAAACTTCTATCGAAAACGCATTAAGCGCTGCTGAAAAAGCAAAGCTTGAAATGCAAGGCTTAAAAGCTGAGAACGAGAAACTATTGGCTGAAGCTCGTATGGAGCGTGATAAAATTTTGAAGGAAGCTTCAGATGCTGGTAACGCACTTGTTGAGAATGCAAGAAACAAAGCGAACGAAGAAGGTGCCCGTTTGATCGCTCAGGCTCGTGAGGCTATAGAGAACGAAAAACGTGCTGCTCTTACGGAAGTGAAGAATATGGCAGCTGCTTTATCGGTTGACATTGCAGAACGCATTCTGAGAAGAGAGCTTAACGACCCACAGGCGCAGCAAGCCCTGGCGCAGGATTACATCCGCGAAGTAACGCTTAACTAAAAATAAAACTGATGGCGCTGTAAAAGCAGCAGCCATACTTTATAAAAAGCAATATGTCAGAAATTAGAGTTGCTTCCAGATATGCGAAGTCGCTGATTGAGCTGGCTGCGGAGAAAGGCGTGCTGGAACAGGTTCATGAAGATATGAAGCTGTTTACAAATGTTGTTACCCGTAACAGAGATCTGCAGTTACTGCTACGCAACCCAATTGTGAAGTCAGATAAAAAGCTGGCGGTTATCAATGGTGTATTTAAAGGTAAAGTACAGGAGATGACACTGGCCTTCTTTAACATCGTTGCTCGCAAAAACCGTGAGTCGTTGCTGGAGTTTATAGCAACAGAATTTGATAAGCAATACAATGTAATGAAAGGAATACAGCGTGCAAGTGTCATATCAGCTACGCCGCTTTCTCCTGCATTGCGACAGCAACTTGGCGAAAGACTTGCCAACGAAACTGGTAAAACCATTCAGTTAGAAGAAATGATCGATCCAAACCTTATTGGCGGCTTTGTGCTGAAAGTAGGCGATAAGCAGATCGACAGCTCTGTGAAGTATAGCCTTCGCAAGCTCAAAAATAATTTTAAAGACAATTCCTATATTAATAAACTATAATCATGGCAGAAGTAAGACCTGACGAAGTATCAGCCATACTAAGAGAGCAGCTATCAAACTTCCGTTCTGAGGCAGAACTGGAAGAGGTAGGTACAGTACTGCAAGTGGGTGACGGTGTCGCTCGTATCTATGGCCTTTCCAGAGCACAGTCTGGTGAGCTTTTAGAGTTTGAGAACGGACTACAGGCGCTTGTTCTGAACCTGGAAGAAGACAATGTAGGTGCCGTAATGCTTGGCGACTACAGCGAAATCAAAGAAGGCGCTACAGTAAGAAGAACAAACCGCATTGCCTCTGTTAAAGTTGGTGATGGTATTATTGGCCGTGTGGTTAACACACTTGGTCAGCCTATAGATGGTCGTGGACCAATTGCTGGTGAATTATACGAGATGCCACTGGAGCGTAAAGCACCAGGTGTTATTTTCCGTCAGCCGGTAAACGAACCAATGCAGACTGGTATCAAAGCGATCGACTCAATGATTCCGATCGGCCGTGGACAGCGTGAGCTTATCATCGGTGACCGCCAGACTGGTAAATCAGCTGTTGCAATCGATACAATCCTTAACCAGCGTGAGTTCTTTGAAAAAGGACAGCCTGTATTCTGTATCTATGTTGCAGTTGGTCAGAAAGCATCTACTGTAGCTCAGGTTGTTAAAGCTCTGACTGAAGGTGGTGCAATGGATTATACAGTAGTTGTTGCGGCTTCTGCTTCTGATCCTGCTCCAATGCAGTTCTTTGCACCATTTACAGGTGCAGCTATCGGTGAGTTCTTCCGTGATACAGGACGTCCTGCACTGGTTGTTTATGATGACCTTTCTAAGCAGGCGGTAGCATACCGTGAAGTGTCTCTTCTACTAAGAAGACCACCAGGGCGTGAAGCTTATCCAGGTGACGTATTCTACCTGCACTCTCGCTTATTAGAGCGTGCTGCAAAAGTTAACGCATCTGATGAGATTGCTCGTAACATGAACGACTTACCAGAGTCTATCCGTCATTTAGTGAAAGGTGGTGGTTCTTTAACTGCACTTCCGATCATTGAGACACAGGCTGGTGACGTTTCTGCTTATATCCCGACAAACGTAATTTCTATTACAGACGGTCAGATCTTCCTTGAGACGAACTTGTTCAACTCAGGTATTCGTCCGGCGATCAACGTAGGTATCTCGGTATCTCGTGTGGGTGGTAACGCTCAGATCAAAGCGATGAAGAAAGTGTCTGGTACTCTGAAGCTTGATCAGGCGCAGTTCCGTGAACTGGAAGCGTTTGCTAAATTTGGTTCTGACCTGGATGCTGCTACTAAGCTTACAATTGAGCGTGGTCGTCGTAACCTGGAAATCCTGAAGCAGCCACAGTTCTCTCCGGTACCAGTTGCTGAGCAGGTAGCAATTATCTACTGCGCTACAAACGGTCTGTTGGATGATGTGCCTGTAACAGAAGTAAGAACTTTCGAGAAAGACTTCCAGCGTACAATGCGTGCGCAGCACCAGGATACTCTTAATGCTTTGTTAGCCGGTAAACTGGATGACGAGACAACAGGAGTTATCCGTCAGGTAGCAAGAGAGCTTTCAGCTAAATACAAGAAGTAATATTTAAGTTATGCGTTAGGGGTTAAGAAGTATAAAGCTTCTTAGCCTTTAACTTTTGCTCATAACAAAAACTATATGGCAAGTTTAAAAGAGGTTAGAAGCCGCATTACATCGGTATCGTCGACACAGCAGATTACAAAAGCCATGAAAATGGTGGCAGCTGCTAAGCTAAGACGTGCACAGGACAATATCCTGCGCATGCGCCCTTATGCGCAACGCTTAAGCGGTATTTTAGCTAACCTGTCTACGCTTACTGAAGGGTCTATAGAAAATAAGTATTCTGTAAAACGAGAAGTAAACAGAGTTCTTATTATAGCAGTTACTTCTGACCGTGGTCTGGCTGGTGCTTTTAACTCCAACATTATAAAGGCAGTTACAACATTAGCTGCTACAAAGTATAGCAGCCAATTAGAAGCCGGTAATGTTACCTTTTTAACATTAGGTAAAAAAGGCTTTGAAGCTTTGAGTAAGCGTGGTTTTAACGTTATAGGTGAGTACAATACAATCTTCACTAACCTTTCTTTCGATACGGTTCGTGCAGCTGCAGAGCGCGCGATGAATGGTTTCGTGTCAGGTGAGTTTGATCAGGTAGAGCTTATCTATAATGAGTTTAAGAACGTAGCTACACAAATTGTACGTACTGAGCAGTTCCTTCCGATAGAAGAGCAGCAGATTGACGACAGCAGAGCAGCTACCCTTGTACCGGATTATACTTTTGAGCCATCTAAAGAAGAAATTATTCAGGAGCTGATACCTAAGTCATTGAAGATTCAGGTATACAAAGCCGTGTTAGAATCTAATGCATCAGAGCATGGTGCCCGAATGACTGCCATGGATAAGGCGACTGAAAATGCCGGTGAACTGCTGAAGGAGCTGAAGCTTACTTATAACAGGACACGACAGGCCGCTATCACGAAAGAGATTCTCGAGATCGTGGGTGGTGCCGAGGCCCTTGCTTCAAAATAAAGAAGAAAGAAATACCTATAAAGCAGCGCCCATCTCTAAGGTGGGCGTTGTTGTTTTATACCTGTACCATCTGCTGTTAATTAATTGTTAAAGATTAAGCTTTAGCAATTAAAGTATGCCATAACTAACGTGTTTACTCTAATTTTGGGTCAGACGCTAAAAGGAGAGATGAAAATAATAGCCACTAAAATACTTCTTGTATGGATGCTCCTGCTTACAGCATGTGCAGCAAATACTGGAAAAACAGTTAGTCAGAAAGAAGTTACAGCTACACTTAACCGTCCAAAACTGGTAGTAGGTATAGTAGTGGACCAGATGCGTTATGATTTCTTATACCGCTACTGGGACAAGTATGGGGAGGATGGTTTTAAAAAACTGGTAAGGCAGGGGTTCAATTTTAAGAACACCAACTATAATTACGTACCAACTTACACAGCACCGGGGCATGCAAGTATCTATACAGGCAGTATACCAGCGGTAAATGGCATCATAGCAAATAGCTGGTATAACCGGGAAACCGGAAAAACGATGTATTGTGTAGAAGATAAGACGGTAAAAACAGTGGGAAGTACATCAAAAGCCGGTGAGATGTCTCCTAAAAATTTACTTTCTACAACTATAACAGATCAACTGCAGTTAGCCACAAACAAAAGAGCTAAAGTAATTAGTGTTGCTTTAAAAGACAGAGGTGCTGTAATACCAGGAGGCTATATGGCAGACGGTGCTTATTGGTTTGATTCGCAGACAGGGAATTTTATAACAAGTACGTTTTACCAAAGTGCGTTGCCAGATTGGGTAAATGAATTTAACCAACAAAAACTGGCTGAAAAGTACCTGAACCAGACTTGGAATACGCTGTTCCCAATAGAGCAATATACCAATAGTACTGCTGACAACATGCCTTACGAAGAAGGATTATATGGAAAAAAAGAACCTGTATTTCCTTATGATCTGGCCGAAATCAGAGGAAAAGATTTCGAACTTTTACGTACAACTCCCTTTGGTAACACGTTAACTAAAGACTTTGCTGTTAAAGCTTTGCACGCAGAGCAATTAGGTAAAGGAGATGCTACAGATTTTTTATCGGTTAGTTTTTCATCTACAGACTACATAGGACATGACTTTGGGCCTAATTCTGTTGAAGTTGAAGACACTTACCTGCGCCTGGACAGAGAAATAGCTGCTTTGCTACAAGAGCTGGAGAAAACAGTTGGAAAAGAAAACCTGTTAGTATTCCTGACAGCGGACCACGGGATAGCAAATGTTACCGCGTACATGGTCTCAGAGAGAGCAACTGCCGGTGCTATAAACTATAATGTGATAGGCGACTCTTTAAAGGCATACATGGGGCGTACCTATGGAGAAGGTAAATGGATGGAAAAGTATACTAATCAGCAAGTATACCTTAACCGTAAACTAATAGCTGAAAAGAAGCTGAAGCTAACAGATGTGCAGCAGGATGTAGCCAATTATATAACTACGCTGGAAGGTGTAGCCAGAACGATAACTGCTGAAACCTTACAGAATACCAGTTGGAGCCATGGCCAGATGCGGCAGGTAGAGAATGGGTATAATGCGCGTCGCTCCGGAGACGTTATGGTACAACTGGAACCAAACTGGCAAAAGCATGGGCCGAAAGGAACAGCACACGGCTCTTACTCTACCCACGATACGCACGTGCCTCTTTTGTGGTATGGCTGGAAAGTTAAACCAGGAGAAAGCGCTGCTGCAGTAGAAATAACAGACATAGCACCAACGCTGGCTACATGGCTACATATACAGGAGCCAAGTGGAAGTACAGGAAAAGCATTACAGGAATACATGAAATAATAAAGCACTGAAAGTAAGTGCTAAAGTATAATTAAGAGTTATGAATAATTTAGACAAAAACAATCCATGGCATAGCGTGAGCTACGGTGAGGAAGCTCCAAGTGTAGTAACTGCCATCATTGAAATACCAAAAGGATCGAAGGCGAAGTATGAGTTGGACAAAGAAAGCGGAATGCTGAAGCTGGACCGTGTACTTTTCTCTTCAATTCACTATCCTGCTAACTATGGCTTTATACCTAAAACCTATTGCGACGATAAAGACCCGTTAGATATCCTGGTGATCTGTTCTGTAGATGTGCAGCCAATGTGCCTTATCGATGCGAAAGTGATCGGTGTAATGCAGATGATCGATAACAACGAAGAAGATGATAAGATCATAGCTGTTGCAAACAATGATATGTCTGTACGCCACATCAACGATATTTCTGAGTTACCGCCACATACATTACTTGAAGTTCGTCGTTTCTTTGAAGATTATAAGAAGCTGGAGCATAAAGAAGTAATAGTAGAGCAGTTTTTAGGTCGTGAACATGCATACCAGATCATACAGGACAGCATTAACTTGTATAATGCAACCTTTACTGAAGAAAAGCAGAACGTACTATAAGAATTTACTTTCCTGTTTAGCCTGGCGTGGGGTTTCCTGTGTCAGGCTTTTTTGTTTTAAGCCGTACCTGATTTGATAAAAGAGTAATAGTTTCGAACTTGCAGTAACAGATGAAGGAACAAAGTATAGATCAGGAGATAAACTATAAAAATAAGAAAGCTTATAGTTTGCTGCTAAAAGTGCTGACAGGCATACTTTATAGCAGCATCTTTATTTCGTTCTGTGCCTTCGCTCTTACTATCGAAACCTATAAACTCGCCAGGCTGCCTGTATCTATACCCATGGCAGTCTTCGTTTTTCTGGCAACATTGTTTACTTATAACCTGAGCAGTGTACAAAGTATACTGCGGAGAAAGAAACCTGCCTTACAGCCGGACACTACTTGGTGGCAACGGCATAAAAAGAAGCTGGCTATAGTAGGCCTGGTAAGTATAGCTTTAGCAGTAGCTGTATACTTTTACTTTGATCTCCGTTTAAATATATGGTTCGTGCTGCATCTGGCAATTATTTCAATAGGGTATACCATCCCGATCATGTACCGCAAGAAAAGTGTGCAGCCTTTGCGTCGTGTGCCTTTGCTAAAGGTATTCCTGATAGCATATGTGTGGGCAGTTGTAACAGCTTTGTTTCCGTTGATAGATGCCGATATTTACGTGCTGGACTTGGGCGCTTTGCAGTTATTCCTCCGGCGTTTCCTGTTTATACTTGCCCTTGCGCTGCTTTTTGATATCCGTGATTATACCTACGACCGCCATACCAATACATTAACGGTGCCGGGGCTTATTGGGGTAAGATACACAAAGCTGCTCTCGCTGGGGCTGTTGCTGTTATATGCTGTAGTGGTAAGTATAACCGAAGGGGGAGGTATAGAAACTGCGTTGCTACTAGCTACAGCTGCAGCGGCTCTGGTCGTAATCTTTTCTTCAGAATTAAAACCGAGGATATATTTTTTACTACTGGCTGATGGAGCGATGCTGTTACATGCAGCATTGGTATACTTTGCCAGAACTTAAGAAGTAGCAAGCATCATAAAAGCCTGTGGCAGATGATCAACCAGGTCTGAAGCTACCATTCCGATAGCACCTACTTTCTGTAATGCAAGATCTCCGGCAAGGCCGTGCACAAAAACACCAAGTATACAAGCCTCTTCCAAAGCATAACCCTGCGCTACCAAAGCCGAGATCACACCTGTTAATACATCGCCGGTGCCACCGGTGGCCATGCCTGCATTACCTGTGGTATTAAAGTATACCTTACCTTCCGGGGTGCCTATGGCGGTGTTAGCTCCTTTTAAAGCAATATAGCAACTATATTCCCGGCAAAATTCGCGCATATCTTCCAGGCGATCATAATGATTTTTGGACTTGCCAACCAGCCGCTCAAATTCTTTAGGATGAGGTGTAAAAATTACCTTGTTTTTTGGTAACTGAGCTTTTAACCTGTCGCTGCTGGCAATAATGTTAATGGCATCGGCATCAATAACCATCGGATGAGTTGACGTAGCCAGTAACTGCCCGATTGCTGTTTTAGTTACTTTCTCCTTGCCCATTCCCGGCCCCATTCCTATTGCTGTATATTTCTCTGTGTCTTCAGGCAACTCAGAAATAAACAGTTTATGCTTATCTGTTAAGGTCATGGCTTCGGGTACGGCCGTCTGAAGTATAGAGTAGCCAGAAGTTGGTACATGCATAGTAAGTAAGCCTACACCGCTCCGCAGGCAAGCCCGCGCTGCCAGTACCGCTGCCCCCATTTTTCCATAGCCACCACACATTAAAAGTGCATGCCCATACGAACCTTTATGCGAGAATTTTGCCCGGGGTTTAAGCAGTTGCTTTACATCGTCTGAAGTGATACAGTAATAGTTGGCAGATGCTTCTGCAATAAAGGCTGGGCTCAGTCCAATAGGTACCGTATGCCACTCCCCAACATAAGGCTCATGCTGCGGCAGGAAAAAGGCGAGCTTAGGCAGCTCAAAACTTATCGTATAGTTTGCCCGCATTATGGCTCCTTCTTCTGGTGTCTGGCTATCAGTATAAAGCCCTGAAGGTATGTCGATGGCTGTGATGCATGCACCGCTGTTGTTCAGGTGTTGTATAACTTCTGCAAATAAACCGCTGACAGGCCGGTTAAGGCCTGTGCCGAAGAGCGCGTCTATCACACAATGCTTAGTATGAAGTGCCGGCAGATCGGCTGAGGAATGTATGTAATGTGGTGCTACTGCCTCGGGAAGGCGCTGCAGGTTTACTTTATGATCAGGAGACGCATTGGCAGAATCTCCAACTATAAATACTTTTACATGATGTTGCCGCTGAGAAAGCAACCGGGCCACTGCCAAACCATCGCCACCGTTGTTGCCGGGCCCGCAGAAAATGTACACGTATTGCTGTGGCATGAACTTGTTCTCGAACCAACATACAAAAGCCTTGGCTGCCCGTTCCATCAGCTCCAGCGAATCTATTTCTTCATACTGTAAGGTTGCGGCATCGGCGTCATGTGTCTGGGCTGCGGAAAGAATTTTCATGTGGAACAGCAGGTTAAATTTTTCTTTAAAACATTAGATGTATTAAATATTGAAACTGTTTTATTTACTTTATAAAATATTAGATGTTGCTATAGCTAAAGAAATTATACCTTTTAAATCTTTATACTTCTGCATTATCAATTTAACTGAAAACAACTTAATCCAATACTTATGAAACAATTTTACATTTTATTATTCTCTCTATTCTTAGGGTATTCCTCCTTTGCGCAGTCAGATTCTACAAGTCTGGAAATTGAAAAAATAGAGAAATCACTTAAGTACCAATACGGTGAAATTTCTTTAGGGGAAGGTATGGCAAAACTTAATGTACCTAAAGGATTTAAATACCTTGATGCAGAACAGGCCGAGTACGTGCTGACAGAACTATGGGGTAATCCGGCATCAGGTACATCTTTAGGAATGTTAGTACCGGAAGGACAAGGTGTTTTGGATGATGACTCCTGGGTATTTGATATCGAATACGAAGCGATGGGATATGTAAAAGATACCGATGCATCTGAAATAGACTATAACGAGCTATTAACTACCATGAAAGAAGACATGGTGGAAGAAAGCAAAGAAAGAGTTGCCAACGGATATGATGGGATAGAGCTAATAGGCTGGGCATCGAAGCCATACTATGACAATGAGAAGAAGACGCTACACTGGGCTAAAGAACTAAAGTTTGGTAATGCAGAGACCAATACATTAAACTATAATGTGCGTGTGCTTGGCCGTAAAGGAGTTTTAATGCTTAATGCTATTGCTGCTATGGGTAGTTTGCCTGAAGTAAAGCAGAATATTCCTTTAGTTGTTAACAGTGTGACATTTGAGCAAGGCCATAGTTATTTTGACTTTGATCCGGAGGTAGACGAAGTGGCCGCCTGGACTATAGGAAGTTTAGTTGCAGGAAAGATTCTTACTAAGCTTGGCTTCTTTGCACTTATACTTAAATTCTGGAAAGTAATTGCGTTTGCACTTGTAAGTGGTGGCGGTGCTTTATATAAATGGGTGAAAGGTAGAAAACGAGAAGAGGAATCTGTTATAATAGAAGAGCAGGAAAAAGTACTGAACTAACAACTGGGTTAGTACTTTTATAAACCCCGCAACTACTCAGTTCTACCTGAGTGGTTGTGGGGTTTATCATTAAAATGCTATAGTAGCTGTAAGCTTAAACTTCAGATTATCGTTTCGTTTTGGTAATTCGTAAGCCCCATAGCGGTAAAAAACACCTACACCAACTCCTGAGAAAGCAGAACTGATAATGTTGTTGAGCATGAGGCCGGACTCAAAAAAGCCTTTGTTCATGGTTTTGACCTGCGGAAGTATAAAATCCGATAATGGCTTTTCCAGGTTTCCGTAGCCAATGTTGGTAACCAGCACCACATCAGGTTTAAAGTATTTAGTGCGGAGCAGGCGCTTACCTAAATCCTGCTGAAGAAAAAGCGCCGTGTACTTATCTGAAAAGAATTCATACGGTGGCATGGTTTCAAAGCCTTCGCCGGCATATACTTCATAGTTATCAGAATAGCTGCCATAACCATTGTACAGACTCACAAAAGGTACATCGCCATTTACTAATCCGCTGGCAAGTGTAATGCTTGTTTTGCCAAACGTACGGTGCAGCAGGCTTGCTTCCACGCGCAGATCATACTTGTTGTAACTATAGTTACCGTCAAGTAGGCCATCAATGCCTCGCGTATATTGCAGCCATAGCACCGGGTACCTGCCTGGTGTAGCCATTGTCTGGTTAAAAAGCTGCATCAGTTGCTCGCCATAAGCAAAGCGTATACCTGCAGCGGCTTCGGTTATAGTATAAACTGGCTGAGGCTGATCCTCTGAAGTAAATAAAGTTGGCCTGCGTTCTTCCTGTTGTAGTTGGGTGTTTAATTGCAGAAAACGGCCAAGCCTGCCGGTCAGGTTCAAATGCTGATGTGTGGTGTAATCCAGTAAGGGCAGCAAAGGTTGGCGCAGCTCAGCTACCAAACTCTTCTCCCGGAAAGGCAAACGCCGGCCTCCGGGTTCTGTAACATCTTCCCAGAAAGCGGCTTGCAGTTGCAGGTTACTAGACTTATGTAGCGTAAGTATAGCATCAGCTCCATACTTATACTTCTCATCTTTAAAGCCATACCCCCAGTAACCACCCACACTAAACCAGTCCAGTATCTGATCATTTGTATGTGCGCCGATGCCTAAGCGTAACCCCTCGAAGGTACTGATGTGCAGCAGCCGGTTAAGATCTAAACTAATTGGCCCGATAGGTAATTTTTTAGTGATCAGGTACTCCATAAACCGGATGGTGCGGTCAAGTTTCTGCTCTCTGCCAACGCTGTCCATTACCGTGTAAGTGCGCTGCTCAAACGCATCCAAGGTATCGGGGCGGTGCTGCTGCCAGATGTATTCAGGTTGTTTATTGGCCAGTGGCGTCTGCTGCAGGGTTATAGCTCCGAAATCACTTTTCTCCAGGTCCGGGCTCAGATTTATGTTGGAAATATAAGTGCGGATGCGGCCATAGGGCTGATGACCTTTCATCTCGATCTGGGGTATCGTTATTTCTACATCCAGCTCAGTCGGGAACCAATGATCCTGCACTTTACTGAATTGTTGCTGCAGCTTTATACCCCGCTTATCGTCACTGGCTGATTCGGCTATTATATTTTGTACTGCCCAGCCATCGCTGTTAATGTATAGCAGCCCCTTTAGGCTATTGAAATTTTTGCCGCGCAATGGAGCAAACGAAATAATAAAGACGGAATCTGCACCAGCAACTACGGTCTCCTGAAGTATAAAATCATACTTACGGATGCTGCCGGGGCTTAAGGGGCTAAGGTAGTTTTTCCCGAAGAAAATGGGCATATCGGCATAAACAGAAAAGTCGCGGGCTTCGGCGGCTACCAGGCCAAAGCTTGGCTGTTGCAACCCCGATACACGCGTGGCAATAATGGTTTCTTTGGTACGGTTAGGCTTCAGGTGGGCAAAATCAGTGACACTTTCCATCAGGAACAGGTGCTGTTTTTCCAGTAGCTTCCGCATTTTAAGGAAAGCAGAATCTTTAGGAGCTGTTAATTGTGCCGTATCGCTCAGATCGAGGTTGCGCGGATCGGTGGCGGTAAGTATAAATTTATTGTAGGTGCGGTATATATATGCTTGGATATTTTCGGGGCGATTGCGTTCCCGGTTTGCAGTTGCCAGTTCTATAATACGGTGTGCCGGATTTGCTCCTGCCCGAACTATAACTTCCTGTAAGCGGGCTGCAGATGGTTGCAGGTACACATTTACCAAACCTGTAGAGTCTGGCTGAATGAGCTGCGGAGTGTAGCCTACATAACTGAAGCGCAGACTGGTGATTGGTTTAGTATGGCTCAGTCGGAATTGTCCTTCCAGGTTTGTGGTGGTACCGGTCTCTCCTTCGTTGGCGGCTATACTTACAAAAGGTAGTTTCTCTTTTGTTTCGGCATCGCGCACAGTGCCATATACTTTATATACCTGTGCCCTGACAGGAGCCGCAGCAAAGCAAAGTATAAACAGCAGAATCAGGCGTAGTTGTGGCATGCAGTAAAGATAAGGCAAAAGGCGCTTCTCCTGCTACGGAAAAAGCGCCTTTAAACGTTTAAGCAAACTATAAACCTAGAATGTAAGCGACATGCCCATACCTGGCTTACCGTTTGGCAGCACAGTTGGAGAAATAACAGGGGTATTGTAGCCTTTATCTTTAAATATCTTATCGTGGAGCCAGTAAACGGTGTTTACAGAAAGTATACCTACCCCGGCACCAGCCAATACATCGGCCATCCAGTGCTCGTTATTAAGCACGCGCATTACACCTGTAGCACTTGCAATAGTATAACTTCCCACACTTATCCACGGGCTCTTGTGGCGGAATTCCTTATCCACGATAGTGGCAATGGTAAATGCATAGGCTGTGTGTCCCGATGGGAAAGCTGTCGGGTCTCCGTTTGGCCGGTCAATATCTGTCAATTTTTTGGTTGGCCAGACTATAGCCGAGGTAAGTGCTCCTGCAGCTATCAGTAAGCCTGTCTGGCGGCGAATGTCGTGGCGGTTCTGAGACGAGAATGCGTTAAAGCCATACATGTACGCTATCGGCAGGAAGAACAGGTAATCGTCTACTTTGGTACTGAAGTTAGGTGTATACTCATGCCTGGCATCACGGGCATCATGGCTACTGAAAAAGCCATTATCCTGTATCGTATAAATACCTGCGCCAATTAAAGCAGCAGCTGGCAACACAGCGCGTGTAAGGTAGCGTTTGTTACTGCCTTCGCGAACCTGGGCTTCTGTAAACGGTTTCTTCTGACCCGGCAGTACCGTATCGGCAGGTAAGGTAGATAATGAGTCTGCGGATATAGTTTTAACCGGACCAGCAGGTATGGGAGCCTGTTTTACCTGGGCTGCAACCGGAGTAGCCAGCAAGGAAACCCAGAGCAGGTGTATCGAGAGAAGTTTGTGCAATTTCACAGCTAGTATAATTAATGTTAAACTGGTTTATTCTAACCCCTTACGAGAAAGAAATACGCCACTGTTGCATTAAAACTTTTCTTATCTGTCCAGCTCGCCTAGTACAATATCTACTGAACCCATAATTGCAATAAGGTCAGCAACCATACAGCCACGCGAGATTTCAGAAAGTACAGACAGGTTTGAGAAGCACGGAGAGCGGCCGTGGCAACGGAAAGGTACGTCGCTTTTGTCGGTAGTCCGGAAAAAATATCCCAGTTCGCCGCGAGGAGTTTCGCCACGGAAGTATAGCTCCTGTGTGCCGGTCATGCGCAGCTTTTTAGGGCAGGCAGCCTGTGGGTCAAAATCGGGGGTGCGTTTATAGTCGCCGGTCAGGCGGTCGAGGCACTGAAGTATAATTTTGGCTGATTCGCGGCATTCTAAAGCACGAACATAGTTGCGGTCCCAGCAATCGCCGGTGGTGCCTACGGTGCCTTTGCCTATCGGAATATCAAATTCCAGTTCCGGATAAACGCTATAGCCATCTATGCGGCGCAGGTCGTACTTTAAGCCGGAACTACGCAGCATTGGGCCGGAGCAGCCATAGTTTATAGCTACATCTAAAGGCAGTATACCTACGTTGGCAGTGCGGTCTATAAAGATTTTGTTCTCTAAAAGTATAGTATCCAGCTCATCGAGTTTTGGCAGCAGGTAATTGATGAACTCGCGGCAGCGCTCCTCAAAACCGATTGGTAGGTCGTAATACAAACCACCTACCCAAATGTAATTGTACAGCATGCGTGCGCCCGAAACCCACTCCAGCAAACGCTGAATGTGCTCGCGGTCGCGGAGCAGCCACAGGAACGGTGTAAATGCCCCGATATCGATAGCGTAAGTACCGATAGCTACAAAGTGCGACGCAATGCGGTTAAGCTCCGTTACCAGCACGCGTATGTATTCTACCCTTTTAGGGATCTGGTCGGTAATACCCATCAGTTTCTCTACACCCATACACCAGACGTGCTCCGAGTTCATGGCAGCCAGATAATCCATGCGGTCTACGTAGGGGATGGTCTGGTTATAGGCCATGTGTTCGGCGTGCTTCTCGAAGCAGCGGTGCAGGTAGCCCACGTGCGGCGACACTTCCTGTATCACTTCGCCATCTGTAATTACCTCCAGGCGCAAAACGCCGTGCGTGCTCGGGTGCTGCGGCCCCATGTTCACAATCATCTCGCCCGCCTTCAGGCCATCCAAACTAAACTTGTTCGGCTCCGACTGCAGCAGGTATTCTTTATAGATGGTTGACTGGCTCAAGTGCGAAATAATTAATGATTGCCAAAGTTCGGAAAAATGGAGGAATTATGCAGGGGTTTGTTGCAATAGGGTTGTATCTAAAATATATAGTATTCAGCTTATATAATATTGAATGAATATTGTACATTAGTAAAGTATTGGTACCTGTTTACCCCACCTCTAGATAATGCTTAGCAGATTGACAACTCTCATAAATCATGAAAATATATAAGAAGGTTATTAAAGTAGTTTTTAGGTGGAGCATTATTACGCTTTGCGGCTATTGGGTATTAACTACTTTGATATTTGGACATGCTTATGTTGACGAAACAGATCATGAGTATCCTATTTACTGGTCAGGGATCGATGCTTTCATCAATGATGAAGAAATTGAATTTGCCCTGAATAAACCTGTTGAAGTAAAATTAGATGGTATAGATGGACCTTATATTTATACTTCTGAATCATTTACTGTCAGTGCCAACAATAAGCTAATAAAGAAGGCATTTGACATGCGTCAGCCAGTAGAAGTAAATGTTAATAACGAAGACCGCGATGCCTTTCACTTTTCTTTAAGAGGTACTTACCATACAGAAGCGGATAACTATAAGATGCCAGATAAGCTTATAGCCATTTCAGATATAGAAGGTAATTTTAATGCCTTCTATAGTTTCCTTGTTAAGAATGGAGTTATGGACGAAAAGTATAATTGGACATTTGGGAAAGGTCATTTAGTGCTTAATGGTGATTTTGTAGATCGGGGAAGTGAGGTAACGCAGGTACTTTGGCTGATTTATATGCTGGAAGAGAAGGCCGAGAAAGCGGGTGGAAAAGTGCACTACATTATTGGCAACCATGAAGTAATGAATCTGTATGGCGATAACTCTGATACAGATACTAAATACGTTGCTGCTGCCAAGCAAATGAGTGGTAAGCAAAACTGGGAAGAGGCAGGGAAATACTTATTCTCGGCAGAGTCGGAGTTAGGTAGATGGTTGCGAAGTAAAAATGTAGTTGAAAAGATCGGCGATTATATTTTTGTGCATGCGGGTATTAAATCAAAGCTTATAGAAGAGAACCTGACCATCCAGGAAATAAACACGATAGCCAGGAAGTATTATGGGATTCGGACTAAAGAACTGAAATTGGATGAAAAAGAAAGGCTAGTATTGAATTCGTTCGACAGCCCCTACTGGGACAGAAGCTACGCCATGAACATACTTATTGCAGGAGTTTTTGCCTTTCACGATCCTTTTAATGCTTCTTACCACTCAACAACACAAGATGAAGCTGAACAGATCTTAAAATTCTATGATGCCTCTAAAATGGTTGTAGGTCATAATGTTGTAAGCGACATTACCGCAGATTACGAGGGTAAAGTCATCAAAATTGATGTAAAACATGGTCGTGATAAATACAGTGGCAGAACCAAGGGGTTATTCATTGAAAATGGTATTGAATACAAAGTAGACGATTTAGGTAAAAGGACTAAATTATAAATAAGCCGGTTATAGCCTCGCTAGTGCGTGCTCGTACTTTATCTACTTCAGAACAAATAGCAGCGCACGAACCAAAATCCATAAATCCTTCATAGTACTACACTGCTCAAAGTATGAATACAGATTGGCATTTCCCGGTGATGATTTTTACCTCTTTGCTTGTCTTCTTTCTCGTGATAAGGGCTGTCTTGCCAAGGCAGGAGTTTGTGCGAAAAAAATACACGGTTGTGCTGCTCTCTATCTGGGTGGTCGTTGTGGGGATGTTGTTTGGTAAATACGGCGCGTCCTGGGGTTTGCCATGGTACATCTACTACCCGATTCCCATGCTGATGACAGTCTTGATGCCGCCGTTCGTCCTGAAACTAAAAAAGAATAAAACGATCTTGTACTTGCTGCTAAGCTTTCTGTCGGCGCCTTTCATACACATTTTTTTCTCATTCTTCTTCGGCTGGACAGAGTACATGCCCTTTTGGGAAATTCCGACCGCACAGGCCTTATTTAGCTGAAAGGAATATTGCATAAGCAGCTCGCGCCGAAGCGGTTCAATTAAACATGGGTGACAAATTCAGGCTTTTATCAGAAGCTCGCCTGTTCTCAAAGTCAAGTGCATAATCGGCAATATCTCCATACTTTCTGCCCGACGATTTACTTGGAAGAAGTGCAATAATAAAATGTTTTCTCTATATTGTCTTTATAAAATACTCCCCATGAAACCCCAATACCTGCTTATACTTGCCCTTTTACTGATCGCTGATATTTTCGCTTACACCGAAGTAGTGGGACTGATTCGGAAGCCTTCGGATGTATCGGTTATAGTTGGGTTGGTGCTGCTGGCTGTGCTTATAGTTGTTAATTTTATAGTTATCCGTTTTACCCTTTCCAAATTTAAAGCTTAATGAACCGCCAAATTCTAACCTGGGCCATTGCAGGCCTGCTTATACTTGTATTCTCTGTAACCGCCATGACCTCGTGCACCCGCATTGATGCCGGCCACGAAGGCATACTGGTTAAACTATACGGCACCGACAAAGGTGTTCAGGACGTGAGCCTGGTAACAGGGCGTGTATGGTACAACCCGTTTACCGAAGAAGTATACCAGTTCCCGACGTTTGTGCAGACAGTGGATTATGCTCCGTTCACGGTAAATGCGAAGGATGGTTCTGTTTTTACAGTCGATCCTACCATTTCGTTCAGGGTAATGCCCGGTGAGAGCCCACGTATTTTCAGTAAGTACCGCAAAGAGATAGGCCTGATCACAGAAACAACACTTTACAACTATACCCGCGATGCTTTCCGTATTCAATTCAACAAGTATAGCACCGACAGCATTATCTCTAACCGCCAGAGCTTTGAGGATAAGGTACAACTTGCGCTTGGAGATGCCTTGGGTAAAGAAGGTTTTGACCTGGAGCAGATGACCAGCGGCTTGCAGTACCCGGATGAAATAGTGAAAGCCGTAAATCTGAAGAACCGTGCCGTGCAGCAGGCCCTGCAGGTTGAGAATGAATTGAAAGTTGCCGAAGCACAGGCCCGTAAAAAGATAGTGGAAGCCGAAGCAGAAGCTAAAGCTAACGAGTTGCGCCAACGCACGCTTACACCGTTGCTTATACAACAGCAGTTTATCGAAAAATGGAATGGCAGCACACCGCTTTATGGTAACTCCCCAACCTTCTTTAAAAACGTGCAGTAACGAATAATAAAGTATAAAAGAAGGCTATCAAAGTATAATTGGTAGCCCTCTTTCTGATGCTTACTCCCGCTTATCTGGAAACTATAACCAACTATTTATGCAATTGAAACTACTTTTTTCAAGATGGGTACAGGTAGCAGGTTTGCTCCTGATAGGAGGTGCTGTGGCCTGGGCTATAAAGCTAGCCGTTATTATTTCCACGAATGGGCAGGTTATTACTACCGGTGCTGCGGCACTGCTCATGAAAATTGGTATCGTGTTACTTTTGGTAGGCTCTACAGGTATAGGGTATTACCTGACTATAAATCGTGGCGCTTTGCTTCGGGTTATTGCTATCATACTTTCCCCTGCCCTGGTTTTTGGCTCGTTTCTGCTGTTTAGTATGGTTACCAATCCGTTATTTAAGAATAGCAGTATCTGGTATGCTGAGCAAGAGGCCCCGATTGCAATGGCAGTTATACTTTACCTGGTGATTGGGTTCTTACTATACAGGAGTGGCAAACGTCGCACCCTATTTCAATAGTACTTTTATAGTTGCTTTAACACCTACTCCGGTTTCTCCCGCTTATCCGGAAATTGTTCAGCGGGTGGTTGCTGTGTAAGCTTTACAGGTTCGCCACGGAAGCCGCTGTTCTCGTTGTGGTCGTCGTAAGGTACTTTTATGCCGTGGTAGTAATCCTGCAGTTTATAGTCTCTGCGAAGCGGGTGGCCTTCCCAATCGGCAGCACAAAGTATACGGCGCATGTCCGGGTGATCTTTAAACAGGATACCTACTAAATCAAATACTTCACGTTCGTGCCAGTCGGCAGTGCGCCAGATGTGGCTGACAGTCGGTACAACAGGTATAGGTTCGCCTTCTGCGTTGCGCGATACCTGTACCTTCAGCATCAGGTGATGGTCGTACGGGATGGAGTATAAATTATAAGCCACTTCCATGGTACCGGCTTCAGGACCATTATCTATACCTGTAACACAGGAAAGGAAATCGAAGTAAGTCTGTTCGTTGTCGTGGAGTTCCAGGCATACGTCGGCCAGGCGCTCTGTTTGCAGCACCAGGTAAGGCTGCAGGTTGTCAGTTTTCTCAGCAACTATAACCTCAGCCCCAAACTTTACAACTATAAAATCCTGTAATTCCCTGAAGGTCATCCTTTAATTTTGAATGAGTGAATTTTGAATAACTGAATACTTATACTTGCTGCGTACGTTTTGCCATTATCTGCTGCACGGCTCGTGGGGCGCGTATGGTTTCTTTCCGGATGATCTCCTGTAGTTTCAGGAAGCCACCGATCAGGGCTTCGGGGCGTGGCGGGCAGCCGGGTACGTACACATCCACAGGTATAATCCTGTCTACGCCCTTTACCACATGGTAACCGTGCTCCCAATAAGGTCCGCCGCAGTTAGAGCAGCTTCCCATCGATATAACATAACGTGGCTCGGGCATCTGTTCATACAATCGGCGCACGCGGTCGGCCATTTTAAAGGTAACTGTACCAGCCACGATCATTACATCAGACTGCCTTGGAGAAGCCCGCGGAATAATGCCGAAACGGTCCAGGTCGTAACCCGAAGCGTAGGCACCCATCATTTCAATAGCGCAGCAAGCCAGGCCGAAACCCATCGGGAACAGCGACGTTAAGCGTGCCCAGTTCAGCAGGTCGTCCAGCTTGGTAATTACAATGCCACCTTCTCCGGTTTTATCCACAGTAATGAGTAATAAGTAATGTTTAATGCTTGGGTAAACTATAGTTCGTTTGTCTGCTGCCCTTCTTGTGTTGTCTTATCGCTATACTTCTCGTTTACGCGCTGGTATAGTTCCATGGGTATTTTTGAGCGGCTCTTAGGTATAACCGGGGCAGGCTTTATCCAGTCGAGGTGGCCCTTTGCCCAGGCATAAGCCAAGCCTAATACCAGTATACCAATAAAAATAAACATCTCAATAAGCGAGAACCAACCCCATACCCCATTTGTCGCTTCTATCAGATCGCGACGACCAAACACCGTTGCCCACGGAAACAGGAAAGCCAGCTCTACATCGAAAATAATGAAGATTAGCGCCACCACATAAAACCTCGGATTAAACTGCACCCATGAGTTACCAATAGGCTCTTCTCCAGATTCGTAGGTAGTCAGCTTTTCGGCATTGGGGCGGCTTGGGCGAATAAGCTTTGCCGTAAGCAGACCAATCACCACAAATATGGCACCACCCACCAAAAAGAGCAGGATCGTTCCAAAATCTGAAGTATAGGTTTCTGCCATAGTTGCCACTGTTTACACAAATTTACGATAAAATAAATTGTGATTGTTGGTTGCTGATTATCAGAATCAGGATTTTCAGGATTTGGCCTTAGCTATAGTTGAGTTTATAATTGCCGTTATCCAACCACCCCCAACCCCTCCTTGTCTAAGGCGGGGAGTTCTACCTCACCCCAGCCCTCTCCTTTTAAAGAGGGCCCCTGCCCCCAAAACAGGAGAGGGAGTTTATGCTACTGCTTCTTTTGTCATTTCGACCAGCGGGAGAAATCTGGGTTTCATAGTTACTGTTGGTCATCCCCCCGCCCCCTTCAAAGGGGGACTTTCTGCCTTTGCTTTAGTTAGCATTATAGTTCTATAGTTACAGACCATGAGCGGACAGGTCGCGACCTGTCCCTACGGAACTATAACCACGAGCAAAGCTAAAGGCAACAACAGTTCAGATGAACTATAAATTAGCTATCGAAAGATATCAGTCTTTGGGTTGAGCGCCTTTGATTTGTTGCGGTGCCGAAGGCATCACGAGCAGGGCGAGTGAAGCTTCAAATCAGCAGCGCGATGCCCGAAGACGAGGCCTCGCGGCCGTGAGCGCACCAAAGGGAACTATAAAACTGTAGGTGAATAGAGCTCCCAGGATTAAAGGAGACTATGAAAAGATAGCTTGTAACGAAGAAGTATAAACTATACTCTAAAGATAAAATATAGCCAATAACCTTTACCCTTACAACCCTGTAACTATAAAACACCAACCAACTATAACTTATGCTGACAGGTCGTGTAAATGCTCCGGATCTTACCACTAGCCATGGCTGGCTGAACACCGACCGGGACTGGTCTATTAAAGAGCTGCGGGGTAAAATTGTGCTGCTGGATTTCTGGACTTTTGGCTGTATTAACTGCCAGCATATTGTGCCCGACCTGAAGCGCCTGGAAGAAGAGTATAAAGACGTGCTGGTGGTAATCGGGGTGCATTCAGCGAAATTTGATGCCGAGAAACGAAGTGAAACTATAAAGCAGGCTATACTTAAGTTCGGAATAGAGCACCCGGTGGTAAATGATGCAAACTATAAACTCTGGGACCAATATGGCGTGAAGGCCTGGCCAACTATAGTTTTAATAGACCCGAACGGAAAAGTAGTAGGGCAACATGCCGGCGAAGGTGTTTATGATACAGTGCACCCATACATACAGCGCCTGAAAAATGACTTTAAGGATGTGCTGAACTATGAGCCAATTAATTTCCACGTGGAGCGTAAGCCAGAATCAGTTTTATACTTTCCATCCAAACTCATTAGCGACGGTGAAGGTAATATTTACCTCTCGGATAGTGGAAACAACCGTGTACTCAAACTAAACCAGCAGGGGCAGGTGCTGGAAATTATAGGGAGCGGTGAACAAGGGTTTAATAACGGAGGCTATGCTGATTCTACATTTTACGAACCTCATGGCTTGGCCCTGCACAACAGTACACTTTACATTGCCGATACCAAGAACAACGCCATCCGGAAAGTAGACCTAAAACACAGGATGGTAACTACAGCAGCAGGCACCGGAGAGCTGGAGTATTATTTCCTGGATGAAAGGTATGACGAACCGGTAAACCCCAACAGTCCCTGGGACTTGTTTATTTATGGGCAAAGTATGTTTATAGCCAGCGCCGGTAACCATCAGATACTTCGCATGGACCTGGAAACAGACAAAGTATACCGATTTGCCGGTACCGGCCGCGAAGCTTTAACAGACGGCCCGTTACGTCAGGCAGCTTTTAATCAACCTAGTGGGTTAGCTATAAATGGCCATGTACTGTATGTTGCCGACGCTGAAGCCAGTGCCATCAGAACAGTTAACCTGGATACAGGTATGGTGCTAACGCCATTGGGCAGAGGACTCTTCGATTTTGGAGATGTGGATGGTGATGTAGATGATGCATTGCTGCAACACTGCGTAGGTTTAGAGATAATTGACAGCGACGTATATATTGCGGATACTTACAACGGCAAAATAAAAGTACTGGATATGAGCCGGGGCCGCATCCATACTTTAGCCAATAATTTGCACGAACCAAACGACCTGATCTTCCTGAACGGGCACCTATGGGTAACCAGTACCAACAGCCACCAACTCTTTAAAGTAGATATGAATACCGGCGAAAAGGAAGAAGTAGTAATAACAGTTAACAGTTATCAATAAACATTTAACAGCAACTGCGTTTAATGCTGCAACTTGCTGCGCTCAGATTGGCTGTTATTTGAGTGTAGAAACAATTACACTCATACCCTGCCTGCTGCGTAGTGTTAACCGATCACTGAATTTATGCAGCAGCTTTACTGCTTAACTCCTGCTTTACTCTTAAAGCCTGTTGCACGTGGCGCTCCTGGTGTGTAACCACAAACTCCAGTGTTTCGCCAATGCGGAGTTTCAGCAACTTAAAAAACTCTACCGGAACAGCTTTTTTATTCAGGTTGGCACTTTTAGCACGTAAAATCAATTGCTGTAACTCCTGCTGATGCTTCAGAAACTCATCTATAGTTGCCTGGCTTAGCTGGCTGTTCGCTGGGTTCATATGCTTCACGGTTTTATGCTTTTTGCCGTTCTGCGGGCGCACCATATCCAACGATTTTATGCCGAGCCAACTATAAGTTATACTTGGGACATAGTTGCCATCAGAGTTATTGGCAATGGCTTTGGCAAGGACAGGGTTGTAGTAGCGGCTGTAGCGGTTCAGGTGCTCCAGGCACTCCAGTATACTCCAGCTTTCTGGTGCCGGTTTATAGTTCAGAGCGCTGCTATCTATAGTTGAGAACTCTGCGGTTACTACTTGTGCAAGGCTGCTGATGGTTTGCGATAGTTGGTCTAATGTAGTCATGGCGGTATGGTTTTATTTTGTACACCACAAAGTTACTGCAGGTTACAAGTGCCAGTCCTTGACTGAGATCAAGATTTATATAACAGTTAAAATAAAATATTGTATCAATTCTCAATAAAATTAACTTTTAAAATATAGTATTGGCTCTATTTTTGTTTAGTAAAATTGAAGGTTTTTTTATACCTTTCTTGTCATTTCTATGAAACAACTTTAAACTAAACGGCAATGCAAAAATTTTTATCAAAAGTAGCACTAGCTTTTATTGCAATCTGCGCTTTCGCTGGTACATCAATGGCTCAGGGTATCAATATCTCTCTTGATGGTGAGTCAATGCAGGCATTTGGCAAAGGCAATCTGCTAGTAAAAGGTTCTCCTTACCTATACAAAGATTGGTCTAAGGGTTCAGTTAAATTAACAAATGGTGTAGTATATGAAGGTATGAACCTGATGTACGACCAAACAAAGGATATGCTTATCTTTAAAGCTGATGGTGAGCAGAGGCAGAAGTTCCTTCACCCGGTTCAGGAATTTATCCTTCAGGAAGAAGTTAATAATGTAATTGTAGACGAGCGCACTTTCCGTAATGGTTACCCGCTAACAGATGGTATTGGCCCTGCCGCTTTTTATGAAGTATTAGCTGACGGTAAAACGCAACTATTAAAAAGAATATCGAAGTCTATTGTAGAAGAGCGTGAAGACAACTCTATAACAAAGACAAAGATGTATAAGGAGAGTGTAAGATATTATTTAGCTACAGATGGTAAGCTTACCAAAATTAGCAAAAACAAAAAAGCTGTATTTGAGGCATTAGGAAAAGATACAGCTGCACTTGATAAGTATATCAAAGACAATAAGCTAAACATCCGTGAAGACAATGATCTGGCTAAACTGGTAACTTACGCCAATACTATTTAAGATTTAACAATTAAAAGTAAAACCGGAGAATGGCGACAGCTGTTCTCCGGTTTTTTATGCTTTTAAAATTTAGCCTATACTTTATTTAATGCGGCTCAGTGTTTCGGGCGACATGCGCAGGTATGAGGCAATATACTTTTTAGGGATGTACTGGAACAGGTGCGGGCTGCGTTGCATTACCCGTTGCAGGCGTTGCTCCGGCTCGGGCAGCAGCAGGTCTACTTCGCGCTCTATTTTGCCTACTAAGGCTTTCTCCAGTTGCTCATACCAGAAACGCTTTATATTTAGCCGTTCTTCCATCAGCTTCATAAGGTCGGGTTTACTGATGCCAAGCAGTTCGCTCCTTTTAAGTGCCTGAATGTAGTATGCCGAGGGGTTGCCATCTACAAAAGACGGAAATGAGATCATTAACGTATTCGGGTAACCGAAGCCTACGCAAATATCTTCGTCGGGTAAGGGGTAGTAAATGCGGAGCGCACCGCTGGTTACAAAGTATAACCCCTGCTCTACCTGCCCCTGCCGTATCAGGAAATCATAGCGGTTAAGGTGCACCTGCTTCTTCCAGAGCGGCTCAAACGCAGCTATGTCTTCCGGGGTGAAGTATGGGATCTGCTGGAATAGGGTGCGGAGCATAAACTATAGTTCGTTTGCTCTTACAGTATATGTTGCTTCCCCCACTCCCGGAGTACCTGTCATACTTATACCTTCTACTATAATCCTGAAATCAGAAAGATCGTCAAGGGTATTAAAAGTAATGCTTGCCCGGCCGTTGCTATCGGTTTTTACAGAGGCTTGCCAATAAGGGTTTGGTCTGAAAACCGGTTTATTAGGTTTGGCCATATCTGCAGTTGGCTGGTAAAACTCGCGCGAAGTATAAATACCTTCGAACGGAAAAGCATTTTGCACCAGACGAGCTGCATTATACGAATTAGGCTTGGTATATAGCGCCATTACTCCAACCAGTTGCACGTGCCCAAACAGCTTCAGGTCCTGAACAGTGTTATATACCTCCAGTTTACGGATGCTGCTCATCGGTATATTAAGTATCGTTTTGTTATCAAAAGTAGGGTAACCATCCACGAGAAATAAAGGTGAATTAGGAAAGCGCTTACCGGTATCGCGGTTATACAGTAAAATCTCTGTTCCATCTTTATCAGTTCTAAGCGATACAGGATCTAAAGTCTCGTTTATAAGCTCCGTCAGGCTCTTGAACTGGATGTATTCGCTCATGTTGTAGCTAACAGTCGGCTTAGAAAAATTGGCAGTAAAAGTTGGTTTTGCCGGAACTTCGGGTTTAGGTAGATCTCCGTAAAAAGCCTGTTGTATGCGATGCCATTCATTTGCTTTTTGAGTATAGGCCGCCGCTATAGTTAAGTAATTTGTGCCTGCTTGTGTTATTGTAAGACTAGGGTCGGTTGTGTGTGCAACTGCCAGTTTTGCTCCAACTACAGGCTTGTCATCCTTCAGGATATTGTAGATAATGCCACCGCTCTTCTCAGCGTCAGGTAAAAGCATACTTATATTTCCTTTCTCGTCAGCACCGGCTGCACTTATAAATCCGGGGCCAGTAAATACAAGCATCGCCACGGCATCCGGAATCGGTTTGCCTGAAGCATCTACTATTGTGGCATAAAACAAATGCTGTTTTTCCTGTGGATATAGTTTGGGAGCAAAGTTTACAGTTTCTGTTATCTGTTTCCATGTGAAGCGTCGCCAGCCCTGCGTAAGCAACAGGTTATCAACAGCAGCAACATTCACATCGCCTTGCGCAGAAAAATAAGCTGCTGGTTTCTCAATTAGTCCGTTTATTTCAGAGCTCAGGTATAAACCGGAAAGTATAGTTTCGTCAGGTGCTGGCAAAGCTTTCTGGTCTGTAACTGCTACTGATAAATTTGCCTGCACCGGGTTGCCATGCTGGTCTTTTACCTGAATATCTACTGTAACTGGTTGGCGCGAAGTATAGGTTTTCTGTTTTGGTGTTACTTCTATTGATAAGCGCTGTTTCTTGTTGATGTAGATAAGCCTTTCTATTTCAGGTTTGCCTTCCTGGTTAAAGAGCGTAAGTTTAGCAACTCCTTCCGGTACTTCAGTTTTAGGTAGATTCAGAATGATTGCCGATGAGCGTTTAAACTCCGCAGAGGCGGATAGGTATAGCTCCCCGCGGGACTCCAGCAGTAAATGGACTTTGTCTGTTGTGTTGCTGGCATTGTTACTCCTTTTAACCGATACGCTGCATACACTTTCATCTGAATTATCTACCTGCATTACCAGGCCCTCATTCAGCGGAGTAGGCAAAGTAGCCTCTATGGTTTTTCCATCTGAAGTATAAACTATGCTTTTATAAGTTCTTCCCTTTTTGGGGATAAATTCAAAATTACCGATACCGTTTTCATTGCTGGTAAAAGTGGCGATTTGGCGGTTGTTGCTGTCTACTATCTTGCCTGATAATGCTGTTCCATTGCCATGCATATCGGTAATTTTAAAACCCACCTTACTCTCAAGTTCATTTACCAGATAGCCACCCTCCGGGTAAAAAGTTATAGTTGGGGTGCTGGTATTGGTAGCAGTAGTTTCTTTCTCTTCAGGGTTGTAGACAGTAAATGTCCTGGAGTAGCTAAACTCTGGCGCAAAGTTTCGTCCCCAGTTGGTGTAGCCTTGTAGGGTATAGTTTCCTGTTTTTAAATCTTTTGGTAAAGCCAGTTGGCCTTGCCCTGTACCAGCTGTTAACTTAATTTTCTGAGTTTTGATACCATACTGACCCGCTGCACTAACTACCACATTCAGGTAAGAACTAATTGTGGAGGGTGTAAGATCTGTAGCATCCAGCACATAAGCTTTATACCAGATGGTATCTCCGGGAAGGTAAAAAGGTTTATCTGTCTGGATGTATACTTTCTCCTGTGGGTTAGCCTTTTGAAAACGGGTGAACTTCTCGATTAAAGCTGTTAGAATTGGGTCGCCGTTAGCTAACTTACTTATAGTTGTAAAACCAACCGAAGCGGTGCCAGCCAGAAGTATAAACAGCAGTATTAATATGCGATTTGCAGATAATTTCATAGTTAGAAACTGGTTGGTTACCAATAAAGTGGTCGTTCAGCTGTGCTGTTAGGTATTACCCGGCAATCGTCAGGGTAAACAAGTGTCGGGAAGTAAACTCCGGCATCATACTGCGTTATAAAAAATGAACTTTTGGAAACAGCACTGGCTCCGAAATAACCCAGTACCTTTTCTTTCGGATCATTGATATTAACTACATTTCCAACTACAGTTGCCGGTGGCGGTGCCTGTACATCAGATCCAGTTGATATCTGTGTTTTCAGGGTTCTCCAGTAATCATATGCTCCTTCTGAAAGCGAAAACTGGTGTATCTCAATATAGTGCCTTATTCCAAAGGTAAATTCGTTCATAGGTACCTCGGCAACTAATTTTCGTTTTACCTCCTGCCCGTTTATCAGGCGGTCATCCTGTACATTTAAGGTGGTGGTTTTGTCGTCGGTTACCCAGCAATCTTCGCAACAGTCTTTAGGTCTCGATACCCAGTTAGGCCCGACCAACACTTTATAATCTTCTGGTTGTGTTTTAACCTGGTATACACCCTGCCATTTCCATTGATAATAATTTTTTTCGTTGGCGGGATCTTTCGTATCTACAAATACCTGTAACACGGGTGGCAAATAGGCAACATTGCCGTTCTCGTTTATGTACTGCTTTCTCTTTACTTCCCAATAAAGTTTATCCATAGCAGGCGTTGCAGCCATTAATTCCGGAGATGACTTATATTCTTTGCCTTCGGGGGTGGTTATGGTTAACGTATAGGTGTTGCCAACTATGCCTTGTATAGCGGTAGTCTGATAAGTACCGGGTAGCATTTCTGCGAGCGTTGCAGTGTTGCCTTTGTCATCAGAGATAACAACTGTGGCATTGCGAAGCGGCGGAAACTTACCCGTCGCTTCGGCGTCGCTGGTAACGGTATAGAATAAGCGCACTGTTTTAACACCGGGTTCGTCTGTAATGCGGGCATCAACCACCAGGCGCGAAATGTCTGTTTCAGCTGTAATATCAAACGGTTCGATGCAGGCAGTAAAGCTGGCAACTATAAACAGAAGTAAAGTATAGATCTTTGTTTTCATGGTTATGTAGTTAGAACCTGAAGTCGTAAGAAACAGAAGGAAGCGGCACACCTACCACCGATAGTTTCTGCATGCGTGCTGGCGAACCATAACTGTGCTTAAAGAACACAGAGTATGGGTTTTTGCGCGAATACACGTTGTAAACAGAGATGTTCCAGTTGCCTTCCCATTTCTTATCGCGCTTATAGTTAGTGTAAATGGCTAGCGACAGATCCAGGCGGTGGTAATCCGGAATGCGGTACTGGTTGCGTTCGCCATAGTTAGGTACAAAATGGCCATCTATAATATAATAAGATGTTGGGGCTGTAATGGCGCGGCCGGTGCTGTATGTAAAGTTAGCGGACCACACAATGCGTTTGCGTACCTGGTAGCTACCTACAAAGTTAAATGTATGTGGTTTATCGAAACTGGCCGGATAATAATTGCCATCATTAATTTTTTCTGAAGGTGCGTTGCCATTCACAGAGATCATCGTGCGCGCGTAAGTATAGCTCATCCACCCTGATACTATACCTGATTTTTTGTTGAGGGCTACTTCCAGACCATAAGCTTTTCCTTTGCCGGGTAATAGATCTGCTTCCAGTGTCTCGTTCAGGAAAAGATTAGCACCATCTTTATAATCCAGTATGTTGCTGATGTGCTTGTAGTAGCCTTCTATAGATGTTTCGAAGTTGTTGTTGCTGAAATTGCGGAAGTAACCCAAGCTTACCTGGTCGCCGATCTGCGGGGCAATGTGCGTGTTGCTTGTTTTCCAGATATCTATCGGCGATACGGATGCAGTGTTAGAGATCAGGTGTACATACTGGCGGTTGCGGTTATAGCCAAGTTTAACAGAGCTTTGATCATCAAGACTATACTTTAACGAGAATCGCGGTTCTAACCCTTGGTAAGTTTTAATGATTTCGCCAGAAGTATAAGTGGTGGTATCTGTTATAGTTCGCTCTTTTTTAGGTTCATCCGGAGCATAAGTATAAACATCGCCTGCGCCAATGTTAGCGAACAACGAGTAGCGTAACCCCACCATTAGGGTAACCTTCGGAGAAATCGCAAATTCGTCGTTCAGGTATAAAGCTGTTTCAACAGATTGCTCCTGTGGTAAAGCCAGCGGCTGTATCTGCGACTCCCCAGAATTTGGCTTTATCTCACCTGGTCTAAAAGAATATTTTATGGATGATGCACCAAAGTTTACCTGGTGTTTTTCGCGGGTATAAAGAAAATCAGCTTTGATGTTTTTATACTCGATGCCGTTGCTGTAATCTGAAGCGTTATTTTCTTCTTGATTCAGGTAATGCAGGTCGTAGTTGCTGTACACGCCGCTCAGGTCCATTACCAGGTTATCGGTAAAGTAACGGGAATACTTTATGGTGCCGGTAGTGCTGGTCCAGTTATACAGGGTGTCGCCGGCAAGACCAAATTCGTCTCGGCTGCGGTAACCTGAAATCGATAGTTTGTTCTTGTCGTTTATCTTGTGTGTTAATTTAGCTGACAGGTCGTAGAACGAAGCTGTGCTGTTACGCAACGAAATGTTTGGCATGTACCCCAATAACCAGTCAGAATAGGATGCTCTGCCTGCTACTACAAAAGATGTTTTATCTTTTATGATCGGGCCTTCCAGGGCCATTCTGCTTGATACTACACCGATGCCACCATTGCCTGCAAATTTTTTATAGTTACCTTCTTTCTGTTTTACATCCAGCACCGAAGAGATACGCCCACCATACTGTGCCGGAATACCACCACGGTATAAAGTAACATCGCTTACGGCGTTGGGGTTGAACACCGAGAAAAAGCCAAAAAGGTGCGAACTGTTAAAGATGGGAGCATCATCTAAGAGCACCAGATTCTGGTCTACGCTGCCGCCGCGTACGTTAAAGCCGGTTGCCGCTTCGCCAATAGAGCTAACACCAGGCAGCAGTTTTATACCTTTAATTACATCTACTTCACCTAAAAAAGCAGGGATCTTCTTAAAGCCGGCAATGTCCATTTTGGTAATGCCGGACTGTACACTTTCTATATTCTGGTCAGGGGCTCGGTCGCCAAATATCTTTACTTCTTTAAGTTGTTCTGAAGTGGTAAATATGCCAATTGGCAGGTCTACGTCTTTTTGTGAATATACATTCCGGATATCTTTTTCATACCCCAGGTAAGTAATAATCAGGTTACTCTCACCGGCAGGAATAGTTAAGCTAAATCTGCCATTGGCATCCGAAAGCGTTCCGTTTTGTGTGCCTTCGAGCAAAATGCTTGCTCCTGCAATGGCTTCGTTGGTTTTAGCGTCTTTTATAGTACCGGTTACTTTTATTTTGCGGGCAACAGCTTTTGCCGCTTCTTCCTTCGCTTTTTGTTGTGCCAGTTTCGTTCTGGAAGGTAAAATCACCACAGAGCCTTCATCATAAAGTATAAATTCCAGCCCAGAGTTTTTCAGTAGTTGCTCCAGGGCTTGCGGTAGTGGCTCATTGGTAAAGCTGGCAGCCACCTGCACTGTGTCCGTCCATTCGGGGTTATAATAAAAAGCGACGTTTTGCTGTGCTTGCCACGCTTGCAGTACCTGGGTTAACGGTGTTTGGGCATACGTGCCGGTAACCAATTTTTCAGGTATTTGCTGTGCAGATGCGCTATTTGCAGTAATACACCAAAACAGTAAAGCGGTAAAAATATACCTCATTTATAACGATGTTTAAGAATCCTATTTATGAACTATTTAACTGACCAACAGGAGCTGAAAGGAACGGCATAAGCAGCTATAATTTGGGTTTACCTTGCCGGCAAGTATAAAGGCTATAAAAGATTAGTCTTCTGCCAAAGTATAAGCAGCCTAAATTTAATAATATTAATTTATGTTAATATTATAGGAATAGAAAAATGATTTGCTATCTATACTTGTTTGGGGCCGAGCAGCTCAAACGCAGCTATGTCGTCCGGAGTAAAGTATGGAATCTGCTGAAGGAGGGTGCGGAGCATGGGGTAAACTTCTTCTCTGATTTAATAATTTATCAAAGTAAGAAATTCTTCTTCATAGATAAGCCTAATACTTTTACCACTTGATATCAAGCTCTCAATCTTAGCCATTTTAGAAGGACCAGCATTAGATCCCACAACTACGATATTAGTTTTAGCACTAATTGAAGTATTTATGTCTGCACCCTTGCTTTGCACAATTTTGGCTGCTTCTCCTCGGCTAATAGACTTTAAATCTCCTGTAAAAGCAAGCTTTTGATTGTAAAAAATATCGTCTTTTTCTGCTACATCAAGAACAGGTTTAAGAAGGTTCTTCTCTATTCTTTTATCCTGATAAATAATATCAAAAGATGACTGTGAATTTAAAGATCCTTTTTTAGTGATAGAAGATGTTAGCTCTTGATGATGAAGTTGAAAGGTAGAGATTGGAAAACGTGGTATAGCTGTGATTGCAATAATAGCGGCAACTACAGCATCAGCTTGACTATTATGATGTTCAAATTCTAATCCAAAATATTTTGCAATATCTTTTAGCCTATAATCTAATAAGTCTTCGAAAGCCTCTTGTGCAAGCTTATGTGTACAAATGTATTTGAAGTTAGGATGTGGTAAGTTATATAGATCTAGAGTTTGTGTTAAAGCACTAATATCGAAATCAGCATTATGTGCAACCAAAATTTCATCTTTGAAGATAGGCTCTATAGAAGGCCATAAGTCACAGAATTCAGGCTGTGAAGAAACTAGCTCATCGGTGATATTATGAATGTCTATATTTATAGTAGAGAACCTTAACTCATGCGGCTTTACTAAAATATTATCTGTTTCTACAATCTCGCCTTTACGAACTTTTGCATATCCGATGGAGCAGATACTAGCTCTTTTTTCATTAGCTGTCTCAAAGTCAATGGCAGTGAAATTGAGTTCGGAGAGTAAGTCAAGTATATAGTTAGGTTTCATAGCTTTCAATACTTTATATTATAAATATATTAAATAAAATATAAAAAGCCATATAATACTAACCCTGCCTCCGCTGCTCAAACTTCTCAAATCCTTCCAACTTACTAAACTCCTTCACTTCTACTTTGTCTACTCTTGCATGGGTTGGCCCTTGGTGTGCCCAGGCTTCCAGTTGTTTTATAGTTTCGGGATTGCCTTCGGCTTCCAGGTAAACAGTGCCGTCAGGCTCATTTTGTACAAAGCCTTTCAGGCCAAGTTCTTCGGCTTTTTCCTGGGTGCTGGCCCTGAAAAATACGCCCTGTACTTTGCCATAAACTTTCATGGATACCCGTTTATAGTTGCTGCTCATAGTTTATAGTTTAGTCGGTCTGTTTTGCCTGCTTATCTGCTTCGCATGCCTTCCGCACATCCTCTAACTGGTTTTGGTTTATCCATCCCATTTTTGCAGCATGTTTGGCTACAGAAAGTGTTTCTTCTGCCAACACCATTTCTACATGCTGTTTTTTTAACCTGGCTGCTATACTTTTTACTTCCTTGTCGCGCTCCTCTGCAGACACATCACGGATGTAGATGCCAAGTATACGGCCCGGAAATTCCTGTACTACCTTCTCATAAATTTCCGGGTCATGCTCCCCGCTGTCTCCGATGCAGATAAATTTAAGATCAGGGAAAGTATTTAAGATATGCCGTATCTGATCCAGTTTATACGCTATAAGATGCTTTTTTAAACTACCCTGGCCAATGCCTTTGTCGCGGAGCAGCAGAGGGCCTTCCGGAATGTCATGCGAGCGGAAAAAGCTGATCAGCAGGTCATAGAGGTTCCACTCGCTGCCGGATACAAAAAAGAGCGGGTTATTTCCTTTTGCATCGGAGCCTTTGCATAATGCTCTCAGCAAACCGGCAACACCCGGAAACGGGCTGCGTTCTACCGCATTTTTCATCAGCATCAGTTTCAGCCGTCCCAGAAAATGCTTGATATCAGAGACTAAAACTGTATCGTCAATGTCCGAGATGATACCAAACTCTACATCCTTGCCTGGTGCAAACACATTGGCTTCTGCTTCCAGTCGGTCTTTATCTGTTTTATGGCCCAGTAGTTGTAATTTTACCTTGTTGCCGGCGGTGCTAAAGTCAATAGGAGTGTCGGATTTGAACTCAATGGTAAAATAACCTTCCTCGTCAGTCTCTGTCTCTACTTCCTGGCCTGCAAAGCTTGCCTTTATCTTAATACCCGGTATCTCATCTGATTCGTACCGTTTGTAAGTGTCTTTGAGGTGGTGCAGTATACCATCGCCTTTATGGGGTTGTTTTACTTTTTCATCTTCCAGCACCCTGCCTTTTACAAAAACATAGTTTGGGTTGCCAAAGCCATGGTAGGGCATAATATTTATCGGATCGAAGGCTTGTGACGCATCTTTTACCTTAAGTTTTGTCTTAAGAATGCTGTGTTCTACCCGTTCAAGCGCAATCAGGAGGTTTGCTTTCAGTTTTTCTGTTAGGTCTGCCATGGCTTTTTATATCTTCTTTAAAAACGGATGATAACAGAAGGAGTTAGCTTAAACTAAGTTGGGAATTTAGAACAATTAAGGTACCAGGTGATGTTAAGGAGGGGTGAGTATAGCTGCGTGTAAAAATTGTAGCTATCTTTAACGCCCTGGCGCTCTATGGGAGCCAGTTTAGAACAGAATCAGAACTATGTCATTATTATTCAACGATTTTAAGAGCTGGGAAAAGCATTGCGCTGAAACCGGCGAACCACTATACCAACCAGTGCTCGGCTACGAAATTGAGCAGAAAGGTCGCACAGAAGAATTTATCTGGGAAAACATAGCCAAAGCCTATGAAGTGATGAAAGATGCCGTGAAAACCGGCCTCACCGAAAACATGACGTCGCGCTCGGGCATGGTAAACAATGGTGCTAAAAAAGTAGCCAACTCACCGGTTACCGTGCTGTCGCCGGAGTTCCAGATGCTGGTATCGCGTGCCTTGGGTGCAAAGGAAGTAAACTCGTGTATGGGTCGTGTGGTAGCTGCTCCTACGGCTGGCGCATCGGGCATTTTGCCGGGTACACTTACTACACTGCAGGAACTGCACGGGCTTGAGGATAGAAAGATACACGAAGGCTTACTGGTTGCTGCTGGCATCGCGCTAATTATCGAGCAAAATGCATCTTTGGCCGGTGCCGTAGGTGGTTGCCAGGCCGAAACAGGTAGTGCGGCAGCCATGGCGGCTGGTGCTATAGTTTATTGCCTGGGCGGCGATGTGCAGCAGGTATTTAATGCTGTGGCCATAACTATACAGTGTATGCTTGGTCTGGTGTGCGACCCGGTAGCCGGCCTGGTAGAAGTGCCTTGTATTGTCCGAAATGCCAGTGCGGCAGCTATTGCTTATTCATCGTCGCAGTTGGCCATTGCCGGCGTAGACCCTGTTATACCTGTAGACCAGTGCGTAGCAGCCCTCGGCGAAGTAGGCGAAAGTATGGAACGCAAGTATAAAGAAACAGCCGAAGGCGGACTGGCCAACACACCGAAAGCCCGCGAGATAGAAAACTTTGTGCTGGTGCAGGATGTGGAGATACTACCTGACGAAGACAGTGAATAGTTTGGGAGTTTAAGAGTTAGTGAGTTAAAGAATTAAAGGGGGTAGAGAGCCAATCGGTTTTCTGCCCTTTTTTATTTTATAGTTCAGGCAACGGTTCTTATAGTTTAGGGCTCTTTGTAGTAGGTAACTATAGTTCATTATTGACATTTCGAACACAGTAAGAAATCTAAGTAAGATACGTATAGGAGTGTTCTTAATAGGTATCTCCTTACGTCGAGATGACAAACAGAAATTCCCCTCCTCGCAGGGGTTCGGGGTGGGTTAATACCTTCCCCGAAAGTCACCCTAACTATAAATTTCTAACAACACCAATTACCCGCTAACTATAAAACCATGAAAGAATATCTATTGCTTGCCTCCTTGGCGGGCATACTTGCGTTTGCTTCCTGCTCTGTACCACCTATGGCTGTAGATTCAGATTTTAAGCAGCAGGCCGAAGAACTACCTGTTGAAGGACGCAAAGTATTTAAACCCAATGGCAGCTTTAGGCTTGGAAACTATACGGTGGCAAATGTAAAGCGTGGCTGGGTCAACATGGGCGGCTTCTCTATCTTCAGTTACAACAATGTGAAAGCAAGTCAGCAGTACCAGTTTAGCCTGCAGAGCACAGAGGGCAATGAATGGTTTGTTTTTGGAGCAAGTAAACTGCAGGAGAAATCTTTAAAGGATAACACCGGGGTAACCATAGAAGTAGCCCCGAACATGGAGTATTATGCCAGCCATTTTACATCGCCGGAGAGCGGGCAATGGCATTTACTAACCATAGACCCGCGCCATTACCTGGAGCGTAAAAAGTTTGAAGGCGAGCTGTCGAACGGGAAAACCACCTATAAAATAGCTCCTGTTTACAAGTTCGAAGGTAAAACGCTGCCCATGTCTGAGATTATCGGGTATGAGTTCAGGGATGAAAACGGTGTAGCAGGAGCAGTGCAGGTGGTTAATAATGGTAAAGCATGGATGAAGCCGGAATTAACAACAGACACCCGTATGGTTTTGGCAAGTGCTATGGCCTCTTTGCTGCTCTACGACAAGCTAAACGAATCAGTGGAAAGCTTTGAACTTAATTAAGTATGGTTGCTGTTGCCGCAGTAACAGCAAATTCATCACATTTTGCAGGCTTTTCATCACAAATTAGGCTTTAAAAGTATAAAAGTCAGTAACTTGCAGCCTGTAAAATCTCTGACATTAGCTGAGGTCAGCTTTAATCTGTTCAGGTAATTATTTCATGAAGAATTTTTTTTGGTGGTGCGCCGGCGCCGACGACACCATCCTTGAAAAGTGCTCCAAATCGGAGCACATAAAATATGCCGGCGTGGGCGCTACTGTTTTCTTTACAGGACTGCTGGCCAGTATTTCGGGTGGCTACGCCCTATTTACTGTTTTCGATTCTGCGTTAATGGCGGTGGCCTTCGGGTTGCTCTGGGGTATGGTTATTTTCAATCTCGACCGTTTTATAGTTTCCACCATCCGCAAGGAAGGCCGTTTCTGGAAAGAGCTGCTGATGGTAACACCGCGTATACTGCTGGCGCTGGTTTTGGCTGTGGTTATCTCAAAACCACTGGAGCTGAAGATATTTGACAAAGAGATACAGGCTATACTTAAGGAGAAGCAGGCCGAGCTTGCTATTCAGCATAAAACGTTGGTAGGTAAGCAATTTGCCGAAGTAGATTCTGTAAAATCTGAGATTGCTGGCATCCGAGCAGAAATTGAAGCCAAGATGCAGGAGCGTAACAAACTATACGAGCTGGTAGCAGCCGAAGCCGATGGAACCGGAGGTACAGGTAAAGTAGGTAAAGGCCCTATTTACGAAGAAAAGAAACGCCAGTATGATAAAGTAGACGAAGAGCTGAAAATGCTGCAGGCAAGTGCAGGCGACCGTATTAAACTGAAAGAGCAACGCATAGCGGAGCTGATGAAACAGTATGACAAGACGGTATCGGAAGGGCAGGAAAGCTTCTCGAACTATGATGGCCTGATGGCGCGAATTGATGCACTGGATAAACTGCCCTGGCTGCCGGTATTCTTTATTACCTTACTGTTCATCTGCCTCGAAACAGCTCCGATCTTTACCAAACTTATTACCAACAAAGGTCCTTATGATGATATTCTGAAAGGGGTAGAACATGAGCGAACTACCCAGGAAATGCAGCGCGTAGCTGAGCGACAGAAGCAGTACGATGTACGGTTAGCCGTAGCCGAAGCTAAATTCGCATCCCGGCAAGAGTTTGAAATTGAAGCCAAGCGCGAAGAGGAAAAGCTTAAATCTGATGCACACCTGGATGCTGTTCGCGAATCGGCAGCTGTATGGAAGCATCGCAAGCTGGCAGACATTAACCGAAGCCCTAACACCGCCTCCGAGATACTGAATGATGGTGAAGAGAACGGCTACTATAAGTGGTAAGCAAGTATAAATTATGCGAGTATCTTTGCTTGTGCCATCCAGTTTAAAGTATAAACTAACCGCCCGGATAAGTATAGGCTGCTTTTCCGGGCGGTTTGCTTTTGCAGGTTTTTGCTGGTAATGTGAGCTATACTTTTCCGGAAATCGTAACTTGCAGTAACCAAACCCAAAGTAGCATGACCGTTTCAAAAATGGCGCAAAACCTGATCGGCTCCGAAATTATAAAGGTAGCCGGCGAGGTAAACTCCATGATCGCACGTGGAGAACAGATCTGTAACCTGACCATCGGGGATTTTGACCCCAGCATCTATCCAATACCGGAAGAGCTGAAAGAAGGTATAACCAAAGCGTACAACGAAGGACATACCAATTACCCACCGGCAAACGGGGTAGCCGTGCTGCGCAAAGCCGTAACCGAGTTTACAGAAAACAACCTGGGCCTGAAGTACCCCGAGAATGATATACTGGTAGCCGGTGGTTCACGTCCGCTGATCTATGCAACATACCTGGCTTTAGTTGACCCGGGTGATAAAGTCGTATTCCCGACGCCATCCTGGAACAATAACCATTACTGCCACTTATCGGGAGCTACACCTGTAATGGTAGAAACGCGAGCAGAGAACAACTTTATGCCGACTGCTGCTGACATAGCCCCTCACCTGAAAGGAGCTACTATGCTGGCACTTTGCTCTCCGCTGAACCCGACTGGCACCATGTTCTCTAAAAAAGACCTGCAGGAAATATGCGACTTGGTAATAGAAGAGAACAAGAGCCGCAGCGAAGGCGAAAAGCCACTTTACATACTATACGACCAGATCTATTGGATGCTGACTTTCGGTACAGAGCACCAGCATTACGACCCGGTGAACCTGCGCCCTGAGCTGCGCGATTATGTGATCTACATTGACGGCATCTCGAAGAGCTTTGCAGCAACTGGCGTGCGTGTTGGTTATGCTTATGGCCCGGCTATAGTAATGGATAAAATGAAAGCTATACTTGGCCACGTTGGCGCCTGGGCACCAAAAGCAGAGCAGATAGCAACTGCCGCCTACCTGAAACAACCGGAGCATGTAAATTCCTTTATGACTAACCTGAAGCACAAAATTCAGGAGAGCCTGGATGTGCTTTACAAAGGTTTTAAGGACCTGAAAGCAGGTGGTTTTGCCGTGGATGTCATTGAGCCGATGGGTGCCATTTACCTGTCGGTGAAGATGGACCTGGCGGGTAAAACAACTCCGGATGGCGATGTGCTACAAACCAGTAAAGACATTACCTTCTATATTCTTTCAGAGGCAAAACTGGCGGTCGTACCATTCTCTGCTTTCGGTTCTGCACCTGATCTTAACTGGTTCCGGTTATCGGTTGGCGGTGCTTCTTTAGAGGAAATTAAAAACTCGCTTGGCAGATTACGTGTTGCGTTGGAGAAACTAAAGTAAGAATAACTATAAAAGACAAGAGCCTGCTAACTTTAGCAGGCTCTTGTTTTTTATAGTTGCTGAGTCAGCAATCAACAATTACTTCCTCTCCTTCCAAAGTTGGTTAAAGGATTTAGGAGCTATTTTCATTGGCTCGCGGCGCTTGCTCCAGGTATCTTTCAGAATATACTTAACCACATAATTTTTAATACCAGAGGGTGCCAGATTCATCAGTTTGCGGCTCTTCATGGCTTTTAACCAGAACTTAAAGGCTGTCTTTTCCTGCTTATCAGCCAACCCCATGTCCACGCTTTGCTTACGGTTTAACAACAGCAGGTTGTGTATGTTGATCTTAACCGGGCAAACAGAGGTACAGGCACCACACAGCGAACTGGCAAAGCTCAGGTGTTTGTTCTCGGCCATACCACTAAAATGTGGCGTAAGCACAGACCCGATCGGGCCACTGTAGGTGCTTTCGTAAGTATGGCCACCAATGTTTTTGTAAACCGGGCAGATGTTCAGGCAGGCACCGCAACGGATACAATTCAGGGCTTCGCGCTTCTCAGGCTGGGCCAGAAGTTCGGTGCGGCCGTTATCCAGCAATACTACATACATCTCTTCCGGGCCATCTTTTTCGTGTGGTTGGCGCGGACCAGTAAATATGGTATTATATACCGTTACATTCTGTCCTGTTCCGCTGGTGCTTAGTAGTGGCCAGAAAAGGTCCAGGTCCATGATAGACGGCAACATCTTTTCGATACCAACTATAGCAATATGCGTTTTAGGAAAGGTAGTAGAAAGTCGTGCGTTACCTTCGTTCTCGGTTACAGCCACGCCACCTACGTCGGCAAGCAAAAAGTTACCACCGGTTATTCCTATCTCAGCCGAAGTATACTTGTCGCGTAAAAGTCTGCGGGCTACACTTACCAGTTCCTGGGCATCGTCGGTAGGGGCTATGTTAAGTTTGCGTACAAACAGCTCGGCAATATCTTTTTTAGACATGTGCATAGCCGGTGTTACAATGTGGTAAGGGCGCTGCTCGGCTAGCTGCACAATGTACTCGCCAAGGTCAGTTTCCACTACTTCCACACCGTTCTTCTCCAGGAACTCGTTCATATGGATCTCCTCTGTTATCATCGACTTGGATTTAACAACAGAGCGGGCGCGTTTACGTTTCATGATCTCGCCAATCTCTTTTAAAGCCTCCTGCGCATCACGTGCCCAGATAACCTTACCGCCACGGGCAGTAAAGTTGGCTTCAAACTCCATCAGGTACTTATCCAGGTCCTTAATGGTGTTGGTTTTGATATAGGAAGCACGCTCGCGAGCGAGTTCATGGTCAGAATATTGGGTGAGGCCACGCTGCACAGCGGCATTATACTTGCCGATGTTAAACCTGATGGTAGCGCGGTGATTAGGGTCGAATGATTTTGTTTCCGCATCCAGCAGAAACTGTTTAAGTTTACTCATAACTATTTCGCCTACTGACTTCTTGCCAGTATAGTTGCCTCAACTATAAAAAAGAAAACACCCTAAAGTTAGGGTGTTTTCTGAAAACTGTAGCTTTTTTATAAACTAACGGCTTGTACCGCTGGTTTCGTATTATTTTTTATTGCTGTCTACAACAATTCTGTTATCGCGGTTAGCTAGCTCCCAGGTAGTATAAAATGCCAGACGAGCCACTTTTTCAGCGCTGTCGAACAAGATCTTGTCTACTGAGTCGCTTGGCTTGTGGTAATCGGCGTGCACCCCGTTAAAGTAGAAAATGATCGGAATGCCGTTTTTAGCAAAGTTATAGTGGTCTGAGCGATAGTAGAAACGGTTCGGATCGTTCTCGTCATTATACTTGTAGTCCAGCTTCAGGTTGGTGTATTTCTGATTTGCTTCTTCGTTTATCGCGTGCAGCTCCGAAGAAAGCTTGTCTGCTCCGATCACATAAATATAGTTGCTGTCGTTGGTTTTCTCATAATCAAAGTCCATGCGGCCGATCATGTCGATGTTAACGTTAGCTACTGTGTTAGCCAGCGGGAAGATTGGGTTCTCAGAATAATACTCAGAACCAAGCAAGCCTTTCTCTTCGGCAGTTACTGTCATGAACAAAATGCTGCGGCGCGGGCCATGACCCGCTTTTTTAGCCTGTGCAAATGCTTCTGCCAATTCAATTACAGCCACAGTGCCAGAGCCATCATCGTTGGCACCGTTAAAGATCTTGTCTTCGCCTTCGGCGTCCTGCTCTATACCTACGTGGTCGTAATGTGCTGTTACTACTACTACTTCATCTTTCTTATCCGAGCCTTCAATAAAGCCCAGTACGTTTTCAGAGGGCAGTGGTGTAGTGTTGCGTTTTGTTAATACCTGTATGCTGGCTACTGGTTTATAGTTGGTAGTGGTAGCGGTCAACTTATCAGGAGTAGTACCCAGAATTGCTGCACCAAGCGCCGGTGATGCTATAAAAGTGGTGGTACGGCGGCTGTTGGTTTTACCAGGTAATGAAATCGAAGCCTGGCGCAGACGGCCTGCATAGCGCTGGTTCATCATGGTGAAGGCATCGGCGCCAAGTACGTACATCACGCTGGCTGCCTCTGCTTTACGGGCGAGCTGGCCAATGTCGTTCATTTTCTTCTCGGCTTCTGCCAGGTTGGTAACCATCGCTACCAGCATTTTACCTTTCAGGCTGGCAGTATCTATGGCAGCATTATCAGCAATAAATACAGGCATAGCGCTTTGCTCGGTTGTATAAACCGACGAACCCATCGGGAAGAAATCCTGCATCATGGCAAATTTTCTTGTTCCTACCATAATGTGGCCATCGCCCCAGGTGCCTTTTTCTAAACTAACAGGCTGATAATATGGGTTGCTGTTTGCTGTTACAGGTCCTGTAAGGCCATCTTCTCTAAACTCTTTCGAGATATATTCTGCAGCCATTTTCTGGCCTTTTTCGCCTGTGTTACGACCTTCGTATGCATCCGAAGCTATAATGTTCAGGTGTTTAGACAGGTCGGCGGCTGTGATGGTCTGGCCATAGGTTGTTGCTAACCCGCGAAGTTTTTCAGCATCTGTAACAGGTGCTTTAGAAGTAGTGCTGCTGGTAGAGGCACAACCCGAAGCGAGCAGTGCAGCCAACACAAAACCATAGGTATGGAGATGTTTCATTTGATAAAGGTGAAGTTTATAGTTTAGTCAGGTTATTGTTTGATTATCAGTACAGTGGCGAAGGCAGCAACACCTTCTTTTTTGCCAACAAAACCGAGATGCTCTGTTGTAGTGGCTTTAATAGAGATGTCGTTTTCTGGTATACCCATCACTTTTGCCAGGCAGGTTTTCATTTCCGGTATGTGCGGATTTACTTTAGGCTCCTGCAGGCAAATGGTGGAGTCGATGTTGCCGATGTCGTAGCCTTCGCGGGCCAGCATGTGCACCACTTCCTTCAGCAGAATCTTGCTGTCGATGCCTTTATACTTCGGGTCCTTGTCTGAAAAATGAAAGCCAATGTCGCGCATATTGGCAGCACCCAGAAGGGCATCGCAAATAACATGTATTAGTACGTCGGCATCGGAGTGGCCCAGCGCGCCATGTGTGTGTGGAATTTTAATGCCGCCCAACCAGAAGTCAAGCCCTTCCTGCAGTTGGTGCACATCGTAGCCGAAGCCGGTTCTGATCTTTAATTTCATAGGTATAGGTAAGCGCTTTGTGCAAAGCGAAGTATCGTAAAGGTAAATCTAATCGAAAAATACGATTATGTGCTACTATAGATGCCGTTTCTTTGACGTTTGTAGCTGCCTTTGGTTTAACGGAAGTATAATTCAAACTACGCTACTAGTGCGGCGTAAAACCTGTAACATGCTTTAACTATAACACTATGAAAATAATTGTACTGAATATCTGCCTGTTAACCGGATTGATGTCAACTGGTTGCGGAGGTGAAAATACAAGTTCTAATGAACAGGCTCCGGGAACAGAGAAAACAGGAAAATCTAAAGTATTGGAGGCTGGAGCCGATCTGCTTCAGGATAAAACTCCGCTAAAAAAGATAGACATGTACCTGGATGGCTTCCACTTTTATAATGGCCATATGGAAGGGCAGATGGAGGCGCACCATTATGTAACCCAGCTAAACGAAGATATGCACCAGGCGGTGATCTTTGATGGCAACGGTGAAAATGCCAAGCTAATGGGAGTGGAATACATCATATCAGAAAGATTGTTTAAGCAGCTGCCAGAAGAGGAGAAGAAACTATGGCACAGCCATCATCATGAAGTAAAGTCCGGAACCCTTATTGCGCCGGGTATACCTGATGTGGCAGAGCATGAACTGATGGAAAAACTAGTGAGCACTTATGGTAAAACCATACATACCTGGAACACCGACCAGGGCTTAGAACTACCTATGGGTGCCCCTATGCTAATGATGGGCTTCACTAAAGATGGCCAACTGAAACCTGAATTAGTGGCAGAGCGGGATAAAAATTTTGATGTATCTACAGCAGAAAAGAGAAAGCAGCGCGAAGACATACCGATGCCGCAGGTAGTGCCCGGAGCCAATGCCTGGGAAAAAGGAGAGATACGCCAGTTTCAGATCACCAATAAAGAACCTGATATGAAGAGTATGGGGCATTGAACTGTCAAGGCCATAGATTAATAGGATTAGGTGAATTAGTAGGGTGAGTTGTTGCTATAGTTGGCATTATAGTTCTATAGTTTCCATTTCAACACCCCTATAGTCCCCTCAAGGGGACAATCCCAATACAGGTTTATTAGAAGCTTTAATTTTATAGTTACAGTTTACGAACGGACAGGTTTACCTGTCCCAACGGGAACATTCATCAGGAAGAGCTATAATACCTCTAAACAACTATACCTTCTGCTATCGAAATGATCACAGTCTTTGGGTTGAGCGCCTTGTAAATATCTGGTGCCGCAGGCATGGCAACGTAAGGAGCAAAGGAAATGTACACCGCGGGATGCCCGAAGACGAGGCCTCGCTTAAAGAGGGCCCCTGCCCCCGCCGTGAGCGCACCAAAGCTTGAAATGAAACTATAGGCAAGTAAAGCTCCTAGGAATAAAGGCAATTATGAAAGTATAGCTTGTTTCAAAAAAGGTATAAGATGTGAGCCAAGATAGGTTTCTCGGTAATGCCCTAAATGACAGAGATAAAACTATAGAAGATAAGACAATCGTAGGAGCTGCGCGCACTACAAGCTAATAAAAAAGCGTGCAAACCTAAGCCTGCACGCCTTTTTATACTTTACATCAAGTATAGTTTACACTTCTGCAGTTGCTTCTTTTTTCTTTTTCTCGGCTTTGTAAAGTAGTGTAGAGCAGTTATTCGGATCAAGTACCTGTTTGGCACAACGCTGAATATCCTGTGGCGTTACGGCCTGTATCTTTTCACCTTCGGTATTCACAAAGTTGGCATCGCCAAGCAATTTACCATAGGCCAGATTCATGGCGCGGTTCAATAGCTCGATTTCCGAGAATACTAAACTGGTTTCGGCCTGGTTCTTTACCTTGTTCAGCTCGTGCTCATCTACTAAAGTATCCATCAGTTCCTGGTTTATCTTTTCGATAGCAGCGTTGGCATCCTGCAGGTCTACACCTTCGTTCAGTTTACCTTGTATGATCAGCAAGCCTGGCTCTATACTTCCGGTAACCGATGCCGAGATTGAGTTGAACAGCTTCTGCTCTTTTACCAGTTGCTCATATAACCTGCTCGACTTGCCACGGCCTAGAATATCGCTGATCAGGTCGATCGCATAATAGTCCTGGTGGGTTCGGTGCGGCATGTGGTAGGTTTTATAGATAGCGCTAAGCGGCACATCAGAGCTGGTTTCGAGTACGCGCGGCTCTGTCTGTTTTGGCTCGTTCGGGATATGGCGGGTATACTTTTCGCCGGCCGGTATGGGGCCAAACCATTTTTCGGTCAGTTCTTTGGCGTGGTCAAAAGTTATACTTCCGGCAACTACAAGTATAGCATTGCTTGGCGAGTAATGCTTTTTATGGAAAGCTTTTACAATATCCATAGTCGCATCTTCAATGTGCTTGATCTCCTTACCAATCGTTGCCCATTTGTACGGGTGATTTTTATATGCCAGCGGGCGCAGTTTCAGCCATACATCGCCGTACGGTTGGTTCAGGTAAGTCTGTTTAAATTCTTCCACCACCACTTTGCGCTGCACTTCTAAACCATGTTCGCTAAAAGCCAGGTCCATCATGCGGTCCGATTCCAGCCAGAAGCCAGTTTCAATGTTTTGGGCCGGCACAGTCAGGTAATAGTTGGTGATGTCGGGGCTGGTAAAGGCGTTATTTTCACCACCTACGCGCTGTAAGGGCTCATCATACACAGGTATATTTTTAGAACCGCTGAACATCAGGTGCTCAAATAAATGGGCAAAACCGGTGTGTTCTTCCACTTCATCGCGCGAACCTACATCGTACAGCACATTTAAAACTGCCATTGGCGATGTATGGTCTTCGTGCACGATCACGCGCAATCCGTTATCAAGCGTAAATTCTTTAAACTGTATCATTGTTTGTTTAAGACGTTAGATTATAGACGTTAGATTTTAGATTAAGATGTATGACCTTTCTTTAATAGTCCAGACCAAGGAAAGTCTAACATCTATTGTCTAAATTCTAATATCTGCTTTAAGAACAAAAGTATAAATTAGCGAGCTATTTTGTAGCTACGGCTAATATAGTAACTTGCCTACCTATAACGAAGTTTCTAATTTCTGAGATGAACTATAACCGCAAAGAATATTCCGAAGACGAACTAATCTCTCTTTACAGAGGCATACTTAAGCCCCGCATGATCGAAGAGCGCATGCTGGTGCTACTGCGACAGGGCAAAGTAAGTAAATGGTTTTCAGGTATAGGCCAGGAAGCTATTTCTGTAGGGTCGGCAATGGCTTTGGAGCAGGACGAATACATACTTCCGCTACACCGTAACCTGGGTGTTTTTACAAGCCGGAATGTGCCTTTAGATAAGTTGTTTGCACAGTTTCAGGGTAAGAAGACCGGCTTTACCAAAGGTCGCGACCGTTCGTTCCACTTCGGGTCAAACGAGCATCACATTGTAGGTATGATCTCGCACCTGGGCCCGCAACTGGCTGTAGCGGACGGTATAGCGCTGGCTGACCTGCTGGATAAAAGAGAAAAGGTAACACTGGTGTATAGTGGCGATGGCGGAGCTTCGGAAGGTGATTTTCATGAAGCACTGAATGTAGCGGCGGTGTGGGGTTTGCCGGTTATTTTTATGATAGAGAATAACGGGTATGGTTTGTCTACGCCAAGCAACGAGCAATTCAAATTCAATCAGTTTATAGATAAAGGCCCTGCTTATGGTATGGATGCCTTACAGATAGATGGTAACAACTTGCTGGAAGTATACCATACCGTAAAGCAAACAGCTGCCAGCATGCGCAAAAACCCGCGCCCGGTTCTGATCGAGGCGATGACCTTTAGAATGCGCGGACACGAAGAAGCCAGTGGTACCAAGTATGTGCCACAGGAATTGTTCGAGAAGTGGGCGAAGAAAGATCCGGTAGAGAATTACGAGAAGTATCTGCTGGATGAACTTATACTTACACAAAAGGCCGTAGAAAGTATACGCGAAGAACTGAAGGCTGAAATTGAAGAAGGATTGCAGGCAGCTTTTGCAACACCAATGCCAGTTGCCAGCCGTCAGGAAGAAATTGCCGACATGTATAAGCCATACGTGCAGCAGCCGGTAGCACCAGCCTCGGGAGCAAAAACCGAAAAACGTTTTGTAGACGCTATCTCGGATGGTTTGCGCCAGAGCATGGAACGTTATCCTGAGTTAGTACTTATGGGCCAGGACATTGCCGAGTATGGTGGTGTATTTAAGATTACAGAAGGCTTTGTTGATAAATTCGGGAAAGACCGGGTGCGTAACACGCCGCTTTGCGAGTCGGCTATAGTTGGTATTGGTTTGGGTATGTCTGTTAAGGGCAAGAAAAGCATGGTAGAGATGCAGTTTGCTGATTTTGTGACCTGCGCCTTTAACCAGATCGTGAATAACCTGGCCAAGAGCCATTACCGCTGGGCACAGAATGCCGATGTAGTGGTGCGTATGCCAACAGGTGCTGGCACAGCGGCCGGGCCGTTCCATTCGCAAAGCAACGAAGCGTGGTTCTTCCACACACCTGGCCTAAAAATAGTTTACCCGTCATCTCCATACGATGCCAAAGGCCTGTTGAATGCCGCTATCGAAGATCCGAACCCGGTGATGTATTTCGAGCATAAATTGCTTTACCGTTCTATTTCGCAGGATATTCCGGACGATTATTATACTATAGAGATTGGCAAAGCGAAAACGGTGGCAGAAGGTGATGATATTTCAATCATCACCTATGGTATGGGCGTGCATTGGGCCAAGCAACTGCAGCAGGAAATGCCGGAGATCAGTTTAGAAATACTGGATTTACGCTCGTTGTTGCCTTGGGATAAAGAAGCTGTTAAAAATACTGTAGCCAAGACAGGTCGCGTTATTATACTACACGAAGACACGTTAACGGGCGGTATTGGCGGCGAAATAGCAGCCTGGATCGGGGAGAATTGCTTTGAGCACCTTGATGGACCAGTAGCCCGTGTAGCCAGCTTGGATACTGCCGTGCCTTTTGCGCCGCCGCTCGAAGCAGAGTTTTTGCCAAAACAGCGTCTCCGCGAAAAGGTTGAAGCTATACTTGCATATTAAACAGCTCCATTAATTAACCTAACAGTTATGGCATATACCCGTGTTTTTTACCTTTTATTACTTTGTGTGGCGCTGTCTTTTGCAACAGGCTGCGGTAAAAAAGGCATACCCTGCCCGTCGCCTAATGGTAAAAGTATGAAGGTGTCAGCAAAAGGCTCCGGAAGTATGGAAGCCATTAAGGTGCCTTACAACAAAGATGGGCGGGTGCAGAAACGCAAAAGATTCTTGTTCTTCTAATGCTTGTCTGCGTAGAATAAAAAGTATAATTTAAAAGAGAGCGTATGGTGAAGATTTTTGTAAAATGGGCTTTATGTTTTTTGATTATGCTTTTTATAGGTACAATGCCTGCCATGTCGCAGATAAAGCAACAAACAGAAGAGAAGCATAAAAAGGAGCGTAATCAATATCTAAGGGAAGCTGAAAAAACAGAATCTACTTACAAAGAAACACATCTGAATACGGATGCCTATACTTTTAAAAAAGGTGAAGCTGCCCGTAAAAGAGTAAAAAAACGTGACGAGCGCAGGCAATACAAGTTTGATGAAACAGGTAAGCCGCTTAAAAAGAAATCATTAATCCGGAAGAAGGCAACCAAGAAGCAGGCTACCGGGTAAAATACTACTCAACCAAATTACGCTTACAATGAATTGGCACCCACTAAACAGTACAGAGCAGTTAGATGTAATATTAGAAGAATCGAAGCAGACGCCTATCGTTATATTTAAACATAGCACAGCCTGCTCGATCAGTTCAACAGCTAAAAGCCGGCTGGAGCGCCAATGGGATGGCAAAGGGCTGGATCATATTAAACCTTATTACCTCGACCTGCTGGCTTACCGCCCGGTCTCTAATGAAATAGCCGAAGTATTGCATGTGCAGCACCAGTCGCCGCAGTTATTACTGGTACAGGATGGCATGTGCACGTATAATGCGTCACATTTAAGTATAAGCGTTGACGAGCTGAAGAAAAAAATTGCTGCTTCCAATTAACAGAAGCAGCAATTTTATTTTTTAGTTCTGGTAAATAAAACTTACCGATTGCTTTATTTCCGGATGAAGGCTTAGCGCAACCGGACAGGTGCGTGCCGCGTTCTCCAACATAGCTTTTTCTTTTTCAGAATAGGTTATTGCCGGCATTTTAAACGTTAGTACTACCTCAGCAATACGACGTGGCTCGGCAGCCATAATTTTAGTGGTTTCAATTTCCATTCCTTCAATAGCGATATTGTTGCGTTGTGCCACAATTCCCATAATGGTCATCATGCAGCTGCCTAATGCGGCGCATACAAGATCAGAAGGAGAGAAAGCTTCGCCACGACCATTATTATCAAGAGGGGCATCGGTAATAATGGTGTTGCCTGAAGCCAGGTGTTGAGCGGTTGTACGTAGTTCGCCCTGGTATTTATTTTGGATAGTTGCCATTAGAATTATAATATTTGAACAGAACGTGAAATTAGTTACTTTTAAACAAACTATAAATTAATTAAAGTGATACGATACATCGCTTTCGTGCTGACACTCGCTTTTGCAAGTATAGCCCTGCCTGCGCTTGCTCAATCTGAAGAGGAAGAAGAGTTCGAGAATGAGCTCAGCTATGGTGTGAACCTGAACTCTAACGGTGGCCTTATTGGTGGCGCTTTTATTCGTTCGGCTTATACCATGGACCACAACATGCTGCAGTTTGGTGCCGTGGAGATAGTTGAAGTAAAGCACCCGAGAGAGATGCGTGGTTACAGTTCCGAAACAGGCGATTCGTTTATCATTGGAAAACAGAATTACCTCTTTGTGGTTCGCCCGCACTATGGCCGCGAGCTGGTACTGTTCAGAAAAGCTGCTGAGTCTGGCGTTCAGGTAAATGCCTTAGGCGCCATAGGCCCTTCTCTGGGTTTCCTGGTTCCTTATTACATCCGGTATAACTATGGCCAGCTGGGCACGCCAAACGATGTGCGCACAGAGCAGTATGATCCGCAGGATCATAAAAGTTTAGAAAAAGTACAGGGTAGTGCAGGCGTATTTACAGGCTTAGGTGAAGGTGACATAAACTTAGGTGCCCATTTAAAAGGCGGTTTGAGCTTTGAGTATGGCCGGTATAACGAAAGTATAGCCGGTATAGAAGTTGGTGTAATGGTAGAAGCTTATACCAAGAAGCTGGTTATGATTCCTGATGCTAAAAATTACAGCCGGTTTACTTCTGTATATCTTAATATCTACTACGGTCGCCGTAAATAATATCATCTCCGAACAAATCCGCCTTACTGTCTGTTGCAAGTAGAAGATGTGTAAAACTTAGCTGTACGCTAATGTCTCTTAACACATTACTTCCTATCTTTGCAACATGGATGAATTAATATCACTTCCGGTAATACAGCCTAATACAACACCCGCAGAGCTGAGTGAAAATGGCAAAATCCGTAAGCCAAACTGGCTTCGTGTTAAATTGCCTGTAGGGCAGGAATATACTAAAGTACGCAACATAGTATCTGAATATAAACTGCATACCATCTGCGAAAGCGGCAATTGCCCGAATATGGGTGAGTGCTGGGGCGCAGGTACAGCCACCTTCATGATTCTGGGTAACGTTTGTACGCGCAGCTGCTCTTTCTGCGCTGTAGCTACAGGCCGACCTAATGAGTATGATGAAGACGAGCCACGCCGTGTAGCGGAAGCGATACAGCTAATGGGTGTAAAGCACGCCGTTATAACTTCTGTTAACCGCGATGAGCTGAAAGACCGTGGTGCTGCCATCTGGCATGAAACAGTAAGGCTGGTAAAAGAACTCTCTCCTGCTACAACTATAGAAACTCTTATTCCGGATGTGAAGGCTAACTGGGACGCCCTGATCACGATGATCTCGCCGGGCCAGGAAGTAGTATCGCATAACATGGAAACAGTGAAGGAACTATACCGTCAGGTACGTCCGCAAGCCAAGTATGAGCGTAGCCTGGAGCAGATAAAGCGTACCAAAGAGTATGGCAAACGCACGAAGACAGGTATAATGCTGGGCCTTGGCGAAACCCGTGAGCAGGTATACCAGGCGATGGATGATCTTGCTGCTAATGGTTGTGATATTTTAACCTTAGGCCAGTACCTGCAGCCAACCAAACTGCATATTGAGGTGGCAGAATTCATACATCCGGATCTATTTGCCCATTATCGTGAAGAAGGTTTAAGCAGAGGCATTAAGTATGTGGAGTCAGGTCCGCTGGTGCGTTCATCATACCATGCTGAGCGCCATGTGCATGTATAGTTCTAACTAAGAAATTTAATTAAGCCCTGTTGCCCAATGGTAACAGGGCTTTTTTTGTAAGTATAGCTTATTTAATTTCTGGCAGGACACTCTGTTGTTCGTTTCTACCGGACATTATTCTGCGAATTTCTTTCCGGCATAAATCCATTTCAGGCTAGTTACCAGATTGTTAACGAGCTTATAGAGTAATAAACAATCTTAATTATATGGTAATATTACTATATATTTTTTGACTGAAGTGCATGGTGTGTTATATATAACCGGATTAATAAAATTTAGCTAAAAATATAACTTAAGACATATATTTGTAATTTTTTATATATTATGATATAATTTTTTGAATTGAGCACAACATATTTATGTGTTTTGAGTAAATGAAATTGTTCAATATGTATAGTCGAATGTCTATATATAATACTCTTCGAATATCTCATTTCAATATAACCACATGAATAAACTTCTACTGCTGATTTATGCCATCTTCTCTGTCGGCATCACCCTTAGCTATGGGCAGACGCAAGATGTGCTGGGCAATGCAAGTAGTTATGCAGTGCTCGCCTCCTCCCAAATCAACAACACCGGCCAGACAGGTATTACCGGAAACGTAGGCGTTAGCCCCGGTAACACCATTAACGGCGAGTCGGGGCTTGTTGTGAAATCTGGAAAGATTGAAAATAATACGCCATCAGCTACCAGCGCTGCGCAAGATGCATTGGTAGCTTATAATGCGTTGTATGCCCGCACGCCTGTAAAAAATATAGGTGGTAACCTCGGAGAAAGTGCTTTGCCATTAGGGCCCGGCACCTATAAAATTACCGGCGATGCCAGTTTTAAAGGGGTACTTACGGTTGATGGTGGCGGAGATGTAAACTCCGTATTCGTGTTTATAATTGATGGTGACCTGCTAACGGATGCTCCGGCGGCGGGTGTGCTTGCTATGAACGGTGCTCAACCCAGCAATATTTTCTGGATCGTAACAGGTAATGTACACTTGGGTGGTTCAACTGGTTTTCAGGGTACCATTATAGCCCAAAACAATATAACACTTGATGCAGGCGTGGTTGTGATCGGTAGAATAATGTCTCTTAACGGACAGATAAACCTGAACTCTAATAACGTATTCCTGCCAAACGTGGTGGTTACAGACTTGGGAGTTACCAAAGAAGCAGCCGAAGGCGATTATGTGATAGGCTCTGAAGTAACGTATACTATAACAGCAGTAAACAACGGACCAGGCACAGCAACTGATGTGCAGGTAAAAGAGAACATTCCGGCTGGTCTGGAGTTTGTTCGCGTTGAGTCGGCTTCACAGGGTACTTATGATGCAACCACCCATACCTGGAACGTAGGCATTTTAGTAAACACAGGCACTGCAACCCTGAAACTTGTCTTCAAAGTAACAGCTTCCGGCGAGATCAAAAACGGAGTAACAGTAATTGGTAAAGATCCGGATCCGAACCCAGGCGATAACACTGAAGAAGAACCAATTGACGTGCCAGTGCCTTCGCATAACCTGAGCATCACTAAAACAGCAAGCGGTGCACCATATAAAGTTGGTGGATTAGTAACCTATACTATAGTTGCCAGCAACAGTGGCCCGTATGCAGCTACAGGTGTAATTGTGACCGATGTATTGCCAGCTGGACTGCAGTACCAGAGCCACACCACAAGCAAAGGGACTTACGATCCAATAACAGGAATCTATCTGGTAGGTGATCTGGGTAAAGACGAGAGTGTAACCTTAACTATAGTTGCTAAAATAGTAGCAGCAGGTAATATAGTAAACGTAGCTACCATTACAAGCCCTACACTTCCGGACCCTAACCCAGGCGACAACACAGACGAAGAACCGATTGACGTAACCTGCGATGCACCAACATTAGCTATAAATGGCAACGGCAATCTGTGCGAGGGTGAAGAAACTACTTATACTATAACAGAAGTTATCGGCGCAACTTATACTTATACTTTGCCAACCGGCTTTACAGAAGTATCCAGAACAGCTACATCTATAACTATAAAAGCAGGAAATGCTGGTGGTGTGCTGAAAGTTGAAGTAAAAGACCTGTGCGGCAACGAATACACAGTAACTAAAACAGTAGCTGTAACAGCTAAGCCAGTAGTAACTATAAACGGCCCGGCGCAGGCTTGTGCTAACTCAGAAGGCCTGATTTATAACGTAGTTGGTGCCGGTGAAGGCGCTACATATGAATGGGTTGTAACAGGTGGTGTTACCTTAGTAAGCCAGCCAGGCGCAGCAACGGCAACTGTAAATGTAGGCGCAACAGGCGGTACGATCTCAGTTAAAGTAAAGAACAGCTGCTTCGAGAGCGACCCGGCAACTACAACTATAACCATACTTCCGGTTCCTGTTAAGCCAACACCATTGGCAGGTGCAAGCGAGCTTTGCGCAGGCAGCACTCCAACTTATGAGATTGCTGAAGTGCCAGGTGCCACTGGCTATACCTGGACAGTACCAGCAGGCTGGACGATCACATCAGGTCAAAACACAACCAAGATAACAGTAATTGCAGGTGCGACTTCTGGGAACGTAACGGTAACAGCCGAAAACGAATGCGGAAGCAGCGAAGCAGCAATCTTTACAGTAGCGGCCAGCAGCACACCGGCAGCAGCAACTATAAATGGAAGTGCAGGTGCATGTATCGGAGCTCCACTAACTTATAGTGTAACGCCTGTTGATGGTGCTACAGATTATGAATGGACAGTGCCACAAGGCTGGACTATAGTAAGCGGAAACCACACTCCAACTATAGAAGTAACTGTAGGCGACCAGGCAGGTGATGTAACAGTAACTATAAGCAATAGCTGCGGAGCCGGTGCAACAGCAAAATTAGCGGTAGCGCCAACTGTTAAACCAGCTACACCAACTATAAGCGGCCCAGCTGAAACGTGTGCAGGCAGCGAAGACAATGTGTACAGTATACCAGCTGTAGAAGGTGCTACTAAGTATACCTGGACAGTACCAATCGGCTGGACAATAACAGCAGGTGATAACACAAACAGCATAACTGTAGATGCCGGCGAATCAGGCGGTGAAGTAAGCGTGATTGTTACAAATGCTTGCGGCGACAGCGAAGCAGGAGTATTTAACGCTACAATAACTACACCGCCAACAAATGCAGGACCAATTACAGATAACAGCACGCTTTGCGAAGGTCTTACTTACAGCATTGCAGAAGTAGCAGGAGCTACAGGCTATACCTGGTCAGTGCCAGCGGGCTGCACCATTACTTCAGGCCAGGGTACAACAAGCATCAAAGTAACAGCAGCTAACGCAAACATCATCGGTGACATTAAAGTGATCGCGATGACTGGTGGTTGCAGCAGCCCTGAAGCGCTGATCGCACTGGATATGACTAAAGTAGATGGTAGCCTGAAATTCCCGAAAGCCTTTAGCCCGAACGGTGATGGTACCAACGATACCTGGACGATTGCTAACCTGGAGAAATACACCAGCAACGAAGTAGTAATCTTTAACCGCTACGGCACGGAAGTATACAAGAAGAAAAACTACCAGAACGACTGGGCCGGTAACGGACTGGAACAAGGTACTTACTTCTATAAAGTAAACGTGAAACTATGCGACGGTAAAGATCAGGTGTTTACAGGTTACGTAACCATCTTCCGCTAAGCATCAGGCCATAAAAAGGATAAAAACATTTAAGAAAATGAGAATAGTTTACACCCTGCTGGCCCTGCTTTTAGCCTTCTCGGCTAGCGCCCAGCAAAACCCACAGTACTCACAATACATCTTCAACAGTATGGGCATTAACCCTGCCTATACTGGTAGTAAGAATGTGCTCAACGTAAATGCCTTCCACCGCTCGCAGTGGACAGGCATTGAAGGGGCGCCTACCACCCAGGCGCTAAGCATAGATGGCATCTCGGCCAGCAACAAGCTTGGCTTAGGCCTTGCCCTTACCCGCGATCAGATCGGTGCACAATCGGTAATTTCAGGATATGCGAATGTTGCCGTAAAGCTACCGGTTAGTGCAACTGGTGTATTTAGCCTGGGCCTTGCGCCGGGACTAGTGCAAACCAAGATCGACGGTAACGAGCTGGAGGTAGAGAACGACCCTTCTATACCTTCTGGTTCTGAGAGCAATATCCGTCCGGATATAAAGATCGGTGCCTACTTCCATACGCAGCGCTTTTATGCAGGCCTTTCAGCATCAGACCTGCTGCAGTATAAGGATATGGAAACTATTGAACCGGAGCGCCACTACTATTTTACAACCGGATATGTGTTTGACATAGGTCCTTTTGTAAAGCTTAAGCCAAGCATGCTTGTAAAAGAGGATTTTAACGCGCCAACGGCCGTAGACCTGAATGCCTTTGTATTGCTAGCCGACAGGTTATGGTTAGGTGGATCTTACCGCACCAGTATGCACCTGTTCAACGAATCTCCGGATATGAATGGTATGAAGAACCGCACAGCCATTGCCCTTATCGGTGAACTACAGATTCACAAGTCATTGCGCTTAGGGTATGCCTATGATAAGATGCTGAATGGCCTGGATTCTTTTAACACACACGAAATATCTGTTGGCTATTACTTCTTTAAGAAGTCTGATACCAGAATGCTTACTCCACAATACTTTTAACCGATAGCCTGAAAGCATATGAACTATAAATTTACACCCTTATACTTAGTTGCAGCTGCCATGTTAAGCTTCGGCTCTGTGGCGCAGGCACAATCAGATTTACGTAAAGCCAATCGGCATTTTGATAACTATGCTTATGCCCTGGCGCTGGAGCATTACAAATCTGCTATCAGCAAACGCGAACCGGATGCTGAAACAACACAACGCATAGCCGATGCTTACCGCATGACCCGCCAGACAAAAGAAGCGGAAGAATGGTATGCCAAAGCTGTGCAGCTGCCGGGTAGCAACCCCATGAATCATTACTACTATGCGGAAGCACTTCGTAGCAATGGTAAATTTGCGGAGGCAAAAGACCAGTATATGAAGTGGGGCGAAGCAACTCCTGAAAATGCTGAAAAAGCACAGAAACTGATAGCAGCTACAGAGCAGTCAGAAAAGTGGATGCAGCAGGAGCCGACAGCAGAAGTACAGCAACTGGCAGGTATAAATGCCACAGATTTCTCAGACTTCAGCCCGATGCAGTTAGGTAAGGGCATCATCTTTACTTCTGACCGTGGCATTTCTTCTGATAAAAAAACAGATGTGTATGGCTGGACAGGTCGCCCATACCTGCAATTGTTTACTGCTGAGCAGGACGAGCAGGGCAACTGGGGTGCACCAACAGCGCTACAGGATGTTGTAAATTCAGAATACCACAATGCTACCGCCTCGGCTGCCGAAGATGGCCAGATGCTATACTTTACTCGCACCCACATGGTGCGCAAGCGCAACAACGTTAACCCAGACCCTACCAGTTGGGTAGAAGCACCAAAAGAAGAACAGGAATACATTAACCGCCTGGAGATCTTTTCAGCACAGAAACAAGATGGCAACTGGAGCAACATCCAGCCATTTACCTACAACAATGTTACTGAATTTTCAGTAGGTCACCCGGCGCTGTCACGTGACGGGCAAATCCTCTACTTTGCCTCTGACATGCCTGGTAGCCTGGGTGACACTGATATTTTTTATACCACGCGCCAGCAGGATGGTAGCTGGAGCCAGCCTGTAAACGCAGGTGCAACTATAAACACGCCGGGCCGCGAGAGCTTCCCGTATGTGGATGCCAACGGTAAACTATACTTTGCATCGGATGGCCATGCAGGTATGGGCGGCCTGGATATTTTCTCTGCCGAAGGCGAGCATGGCAACTGGGCAGGTGTACGCAACCTGGGCCAGCCGATCAACTCTGCTAAAAACGATTACGGTATCATGTTCACACAGCCGGGCGAAAGTGGCCTGTTGTCTTCTAACCGCGATGCTAATAACGGTACTGACGACATCTATAGTTTTAAAGTGCTGAAGAAGCCGGTAGTAATTGCTATCAAAACGCTGGAGCGTAAACAGAACGATAAGAAGAAGAACATGGAAGTGCCGCTGCCACAGGTAAAAGTTGTGGTATCGCAGGAGAACTCAGCCGATTCTTTGGTGGTTGTATCTGACGAGAACGGCCAGTACTTTATGGATGGCTTTAAAGGCAACAACTATTCGCTGCTTGGTACCAAAGCCGGTTACCTAACCCAGGAGGCGCTTGCTAAAATACCGGAAACAGCCGGCGATACTGTGCAGGTAGCCCTGCTTTTCGATAAGAATGAACTGGACCGCGCAGTGGTGCTCGAAAACATCTATTACGACCTGGATAAGTGGGATATCCGCCCGGATGCTGCCACCGAACTTGACAAACTGGTAACAGTGCTGAAGAACAATCCGGAGATTAAAATAGAAATGAGCTCCCACACCGATAGCCGCGAGAGCGTGAACTATAACCAGGTGCTTTCAGAAAAACGTGCCAATGCCGCTGTAGATTACCTGGTATCGAAAGGTATAGACAGAAGCCGCCTGAAAGCAAAAGGCTACGGTAAAGCCAAGCTTGTAAACGGTTGCAGTGATAACGTGGAATGTTCTGAAGAAGAGCACCAGCTGAACCGCAGAACCGAGTTCAGGATCAAATAAGGCAGATCAATTCAATTGATATAAAAATCTCATTAGCTTTCATAGTTTGGAAAGGCTCCGCAGTATCTACGGAGCCTTTTTTCTTTTATACTTGCCCCTAAAATTATAAACATTGTGTGCGCCTGCACGTTCTCAATTCTGTTTTATACCTGCACATGAAAAAGCTTTTATTCTTCTGCCTGTTTATACTTTACCTGCCAGCAGCGGCTGTGGCCCAAACTATAGTTACCGGTAAGGTGTATCATGCACAATCACAGCAAGCTATAGCGGGCGCAGTGGTGCGTGCCAATACTGGCGAAACCACTCAAACAACTTCCGACGGTAGGTATCAGCTAACGGTATCAGCAGAGGCTTTATATTTTGTTATCTCGCATGTTGGTTTCGTGCCTGATACGGTAGCTATACTTAAAGACCAGCGAATTGAGTACATGACCCCGCTGCAGCCACAGCAAAACATGCTCCGGGAGGTACAGGTGCAGGGCTATGAAACCAACCGGCCCTTGTTGCAGACCGCAGGCGCCATAAGTATACTGGATAGTGAAGTGATACAGCGTACAGATGAGAGCTCGTTAGTGCGTGCCGTGAATACCGTACCTGGGGTAAGAATGGATGAACGCGCTCCTGCCAGTTACCGCATTTCTATCCGCGGGAGTACCTTGCGCTCGCCTTATGGTATCCGTAACGTGAAGCTATACTTTAACGGTATACCACTAACAGAAGCAAACGGTACCACAGCGCTTAATTTATTGGACGCAGCAAGTATAGGAAGTATAGAAATATTGAAAGGACCAACAGCCAGTGTGTATGGAGCCGGAACCGGCGGAACCGTTTTGCTAGAACCAAAGCGCGCCACCGTGGGCACAGAACTACAGGCTGGGGCAACTATAGGTTCGTATGGTTATCAAAAGTATAGAGCAGCAGCAAGTATAGGTTCGGCCAAAAGCAATGTATTGGTACAGTATACCCATCAGCAATACGATGGCTACCGCGAGCAATCTGCTCTGGACCGTAAGGTGCTGCTTATCTCCCCGGAATTCTACATTTCTGATAAGCAAACCATCAACTCCCACATTATCTACTCTGATTTATACTACGAATTACCGGGTGGTTTAACACTGGAGCAGTACAACGAAAACCCACGGCAGGCACGCGGCGGGGAGTTTGGCAGTGTGAAGCAAAATGCATCCATGAATCAGGAAAGTATAAATATTGGCCTGAAGCAAGAATACAAGTTTACAGATAACTGGAGCAACACTACTGCTGTTTATACTTCGCACCGCTTTCGCGATCATCCTTTTAATACTGATTATGAGCGTAATGCCAACCAGGAATATGGAGTGCGCAGCAGTCTAGAGTATAACACAACTATTGGTAGCGTAGGTGCTAGGTATATCTTTGGTGGGGAGTTTCAGCATGGGTTTGAAGCAGCCCGTACTTATGATAACAACAGTAGTGCGGTAGGTGCGCTGCGTACCGATGATGAAGTAACGGCTAAAACCGGATTTGTATTCGGGCAGGCAGAGTTTGAGCTACCCGCCGATTTTATACTTACCACAGCCCTTAGCCTGAACGATACCCAATATGAGATCATCCGGCTGGCACAGGCCACTTCAGGAAACTATACCTATACAAAAGATTTTGATGCCGTACTCTCGCCCAGAATTGCATTACTCAAAAGATTAACCAACCAGCTATCAGCACATGCAAGTATAAGCTCTGGCTTTTCGCCTCCTACCGAAGAAGAAATTCTGACATCAAATGGATCTTTGAATACAGCGCTGGAACCTGAGAAAGGAACAAATTACGAATTGGGTATCCGTGGCTACTCTTTACAAAACAGGTTGAGCTTTGATGTGGTAAGCTTTTATTTCAGGTTAAACGAAACGATTGTTAGCCGCCAGGATGCATCCAGTGTGGCTGTTTTCCGAAATGTTGGGTCTACATCACAAAAAGGTATAGAAACCGCATTAAGTTATACGTTTGTAGATGCGCCTGAAGATTGGTTGAGCCTGTTTAAAGTATGGGGAAGCTATACTTATAATCATTTTCGGTTTAAAGATTATACTATATACAGAGAGGCTCAGCAAAAAGAAATTGACCTGAGCGGAAACCACTTAACAGGCGTAGCTCCACACAGTGCCACAGTAGGTATAGATGCAGCAACTAATTTTGGTTTATACTTAAACGCTATAGCTAATTATGTTGATGATATCCCCCTGAATGATGAGAACACAGCTTATGCAGATAAGTATCTTGTTATAGGCACTAAAGCTGGTATCCGCAGAAGTATAGCAAAGCAACTGCAACTAGATGTTTTTGCTGGAGTGGATAACCTCACCGATGAAAAGTATAGCCTGGGTAACGACATGAATGCTTTCGGTGGTCGTTTTTATCAACCGGCTCCGGATCGTAACTATTATACGGGCATCAGTCTGAAGTATAGTTTACAGTAAAGTTATTGTGTAGTTACCGGAACTGGTGGATACCGCGACAGAATATTGGCTACCGCTTTATTTATGTCATGCTCCCCTACTGCACTAGGGTCAATTTCGGCTTCGTGCCAACCCCGCCACACAAGCTGGTTACTGGAAGCGTTAATTAAATCTACAACCAATGTGCCGGGCTGCATGTCGGTTATACTTCTAAATCCGGGTAATGCTCCTGTATTATACCTGTACCTGTAGCCATACCAGTAACTATAGCCATACCCAAAACCCGGAGCAAAGGCTGTGTCAGTTTCCGCTGCCTGGTTCGCCGGTAATGCTAAGTCATAAGCAATAATAAGATCAGGGGTAGTGTCTGAGGGGCGGAAGCCCAGTTTTACAAGTTCGCTTTCTACGGCTGCTTTTACCTGTTGGTCTATCAGGGTGCTATAAGTAAGACCGCTGTTTGTTAGCCTGGTAGGTAATTCGGCTTTATGCCAGGCGTAGGTTTGGTAAGATCCGAAATTGGCAGTCCGGTCGTAGCTGCTGCTAATAACTGGCCCAACTGTACAATCTGTGAGAAGCAGCAGCAAAAAGGCTGGAAGGAACTGCCGCAATAAGTGAAAGGTAATTCTTGTGGCGTGGTGCATTGCTTTGGAGTTTGTGGCGATATTTTTTCACTATACGCACTCCTGCTGCAATGGTAGCATAAGCCTGATGCTTATGCCGGATTATTTCTTTTTACGGAACCAGCTGCGCTGTTTAAGAGCACGCTCCTGCTCAATAAAAACTGTTAACTCCTGTGCCATTGTAGCTGTAGAAGTAGAAGTGTTTTCAACTGTAAATGGAGTTGCTGCAGGTGTTACAATCGCACCCTGAGCAGGCTGAGCAAAAATTGGAAGAACTGCAACATGAACTTTGGCAGCAGCTGTAGCAACTATACCACCTGAAGTAAGCATTGCTGCTCCTGATGGAGCTTGTGCAGCACCTTGAGCTAGTCTTAGGGCTAGGCTTCCCATAGTAGCTACTTGTGCTGACGCAGAAGTATAACTAAATACCGAAATTGTAATAAGAGTAAGTAGTAATACTGTTTTTTTCATATCATTTATAAATTTTTGTCTATTATTACGATTTGACGGTCGCAAAGTTATGGATTTTATATATACAAAAATCTAAATACCCTAATATTTTTTTAATATTTTTATTGGCAAAGTGATAAAAGTGCATTTAGTGTCCATAAACGCAGTTTTTGAATGCAAAATTTTTTTAAAAAAATTTCAAAAAAGTTAAATCTTGTGATTTAATGGCTAAACTTTTATTAAAAAAATACACTTTCTGTAGATTTACAACGATTAGTCGATGAATTTCAGGGCTTTGTCGATGAATTTTATAAAGGTGTTAAAATAAAAAAGCCTGACCACATGGTCAGGCTTTAGAAGTATAATTAGAATGGTTTAACCTACGGCTACCATTTCATTACCAGTTTCATTATATGCTTCTATTGGTGCGCAAGAGCAAACCAGGTTACGGTCGCCGTACGCGCTGTCGATGCGGCTAACAGTTGGCCATACTTTGTTGTCGCGCAGGAACGGCATCGGGAACACCGCCTTCTCACGAGAGTAAGGTCTTTCCCAGTTCTCTACCAGCACTACTTTCTGCGTGTGTGGTGCGTTCTTCAGCACGTTGTTCTTTTGGTCAGCTTTGCCCGCTTCAATCTCACGAATCTCCTCACGGATCGAGATCATCACGTCGCAGAATCTGTCCAGTTCTTCCTGTGCTTCAGACTCAGTTGGCTCTACCATCAGCGTGCCAGCTACCGGGAACGATACAGTCGGCGCATGGAAACCATAGTCCATTAAACGCTTAGCAATATCTTCAACCTCTACGCCATACTTCTTGAACTCACGGCAATCCAGGATCATCTCGTGTGCGCAACGGCCTTTAGAGCCAACGTAAAGTACAGGGTAATGCTGCTCCAGGCGAGCTTTGATATAGTTCGCGTTCAAGATTGCAATCTTCGTAGCCTCTGTTAAGCCTTCGCCGCCCATCATAGCTATGTAAGCATAAGAGATAGGCAGGATAGATGCAGAACCCCAAGGCGCAGCAGAAACTGCATTGATAGCATCCTTACGACCTAAATCAACTACAGCGTGACCCGGCAGGAAAGGAGCAAGATCTTTTACCACACCGATTGGGCCCATGCCAGGACCACCACCACCGTGAGGGATACAGAAGGTCTTGTGCAGGTTCAGGTGGCAAACGTCAGCTCCAATGTGTGCCGGCGAAGTTAAACCTACCTGAGCGTTCATGTTGGCGCCGTCCATGTAAACACGGCCACCGTTGTCATGTATGATCTGGCAGATCTCGATGATGCTCTCCTCATATACACCGTGTGTAGATGGGTACGTTACCATTAAGCAAGACAGCTCATTCTTATACTGCTCAGCTTTCGCACGCAGGTCAGCTACATCAATGTTACCTTTCTCATCGCACTTAACTATAACCACTTTCATACCGGCCATAACCGCAGAAGCTGGGTTAGTACCGTGTGCAGAAGATGGAATAAGTGAAATGTTACGGTGATGATCGCCACGAGACTCATGGTAAGCACGAATAACCATCAGGCCAGCGTACTCGCCCTGCGCACCTGAATTAGGCTGCAGCGATACCGCATCGAAACGGGTGATCTCGCATAGCCATGCTTCCAGGTCTTTAAATATCTGTGCATAACCTTTTGTCTGATCAGCTGGAGCAAACGGGTGCAACTGCCCGATCTCTGGCCATGTTACCGGAATCATCTCGGCAGTAGCATTCAGCTTCATAGTACAAGAGCCCAGAGAGATCATCGAGTGAACCAAAGAAATATCTTTATTCTCTAGGTGCTTCATGTAGCGCAGGATCTCGTGCTCAGAGTGGTGCTTGTTAAACACTTCGTGTGTCAGGTACTCACTCTTACGGATCAGGCTGTCAGCCCAGGTTACTTCAGTCTCTTCCGGCAGGGCATCTATAGTTAATACATCCGCAGACTTGCCGGCTACTTTCGCAAATACAGCAAGTATAGCCTTTACATCTGCCAGGTTTGTGTTCTGGTGAAGCGAGATACCGATGTTATTCTCACCGAAATAACGGAAGTTGATACCCGCTGCTTCAGCTTCAGTACGGATGGCCGTTTGCATGTCAGCACTTTCTACAGCTATCTTCAACGTATCGAAATACTGCTCGTTCTGCTGCTCAAAGCCTAATTCTTTTAAGCCTTTCTCTAACTGCTGCGCCAGGGCGTGTGTGTTAAGGCCGATATACTTCAGGCGACGTGGGCCATGGTAAACGGCATACATACCAGCAATAACAGCAAGTAGTACCTGTGCAGTACAGATATTAGAAGTAGCTTTCTCGCGGCGGATGTGCTGCTCACGTGTCTGCAGGGCCATACGGTAAGCTTTGTTACCTTCAGCATCCACAGAAATACCAATGATACGACCCGGAATAACACGTTTGAAGGTATCTTTTGTAGCAAAGTAACCTGCGTGCGGACCACCGTAGCCCATTGGTACACCAAAGCGCTGCGTAGTACCTACTACAGCATCAGCGCCCATCTCACCCGGAGGTGTTAATAATGTAAGCGAAAGGATATCGGCAGCAACAGCTACAAATGCTTCGTTAGCATGCGCTTTCGCGATAAAGTCTGTATAGTCGAAGATAGCACCATCGGCAGCAGGATACTGTACCAGGGCACCGAATAAGGTCTCATCAGAGAAGTCTACTTCGCGGTGGTCACCAATTACCAACTCTATACCGATCGGAATAGCACGCGAAAGCAGTACATTTATAGTTTGTGGTAATACCAGCTCTGATACAAAGAAGCGGTTTGCAGTTTTGCGTGCACCTTTACGGTTTGCAAAGAACATACCCATTGCTTCAGCAGCGGCAGTACCTTCGTCCAGCAACGATGCGTTGGCAATCTCCATACCTGTCAGGTCCATTACCATTGTCTGGTAATTGATCAGCGCCTCCAGGCGGCCCTGCGCGATCTCAGCCTGGTAAGGAGTATAAGCTGTATACCAACCCGGGTTCTCCATAATATTACGAAGTATAACCGGAGGTATAATCGTATCGTTGTATCCTAAGCCGATGTACGACTTAAATATCTGGTTCTGCTTCGCGATCTGCGAGAACTGGTTCAGGAACTCTGTCTCTGTCAGGGCTGCTGGCAGGTCCAGAGGTCTCTTAAGTCTAATGGCGGCCGGTACGGTCTCCTCAATCAGCTGGTCCAGCGAGTCTGCCCCGATGGTTTTAAGCATGTCCTGCATCTGCTCTTTGTCAGGGCCGTTATGGCGCTCCTTAAACACGTCTGCAGGTTTGGTTTTAAATATCATAACGATGAAATATTGATTGGGAACTTTGGGTTAATTTTTCAAAGTAAGTAAAAGGTAGTTAAGCCTTTTATGATTTTCCACAAAAGTAATAGTAATTGTTTTTATATTGAACCATGAAAGGTAAATACTTATGCGCACTTCCGGTGCCGTTTACACTATATATATTATATAAGTAGAACTTCAGACAAAAGTCTTCCGGCAGAAGTAGTTAATCATGTCTCCGATTTGTGGAAAGTATACAGCTTAACACTAAAAAGTAAAGAACAATTCAAGAACCTGCAGATGAATAAAGTTAAGATAGGCATTATAAAAGAAGGGAAAGTGCCTGTAGATAAACGGGTGCCACTAACACCAAAAAAGTGTGTGGAAGCCATGCAGGAGTTCCCGGATGCTACACTGGTTGTGCAGCCAAGTGAGGTAAGGTGCTTTTCTGATAAAGAATATGCTGAGCTAGGTATAGCGTTACAAAATGACCTTAGTGACTGCAATGTGCTGATGGGAGTAAAGGAAGTACCTGTTGAACTGTTGATCCCGAACAAAACTTACTTCTTTTTCTCGCATACTATAAAAAAGCAGCCCCACAACGCCAAACTGCTGCGGGCTATACTTGACAAAAAAATTACTCTAATAGATTATGAGCTGCTGACCGACAAAGAAGGACACCGTGTTGTGGCTTTTGGCAGATATGCCGGAATAGTGGGTGCATATAATGGTATACTTACCTATGGCAAAAAGCATAAACTCTTCGACCTTAAACCAGCCTACCTTTGCCACGACATGGACGACATGCAGGAAGAGTTTTTTAAAGTAAAGCTTCCTCCCATTAAAATAGCAGTAACCGGAGGCGGTCGTGTGGCAGGTGGTGCCATGGAGGTACTTAATAAAATGGGGATCCGGAAGGTAAGTGTGTTCGATTACTTATATAAACAGTTCACAGAGCCGGTTTATGCACAGTTACACTCAGGAGATTATAATGTAAGGCCAGATGTGGAAGTATGGGACTCGCCAGATTTTTACGCCAATCCACACTTATATAATAGTACCTTCCGGAAATTTACGAAAGTAACAGATCTGTTAATGGCCTGCGCCTACTGGAATCCAAAAGCACCAAAGCTTTTCACAGAAGAGGAAACTAGTCAGGCAGATTTTAAAATAGACACCATTGCCGACATCACCTGTGATGTAGATGGATCTATACCTACAACAAAGCGCTCTACCACTATACCAGACCCTGTTTATGACTACAACCGCAAAACAGGAGAACTAGAGTCAGCTTATACGTCAAAAGATAACATAACTATAATGGCGGTAGACAACCTCCCATGCGAACTACCTCGCAATGCCTCCCGCGATTTTGGACGCAATATTATAGATTATGTATTCCCACAGTTCTTTAACAACGATGAGGGCGGTATGTTGGAGCGCGCAACAATAGCCAGGGATGGAGAATTAACTCAGAAATTCAAATACCTGCAGGAGTATGCAGGTAGTGCAGTGAATGTGAAAGAGGAGCAGGAGAAAGTATAGAACGAAAAGCTATAAAGAATGATCCATCCAAAACTTAATAATTAGGAGCTGTATCATCAAAAAAACCTTTCACGTGCGGGAACTTCCGTGCCTGGACTGGCTGTTACTACTCTGCGTCCGGCCAACAGGGCCGGGGACAAGCTACCGGAAGAAGAGCCCGTCAGCTGCAGCGGAAACTGCTAACAGGGGCTGCAGGAAATTTTTCCACCACAGTTTCAGCCACTTAAGCAGCTTGAATAAAAAAGGTTGGCTACAGGTGTTGCAAAGAGCAAAGAAACAGCTACTTTTGCAACCCGTTCAGCAGGAAGGGTAGGAAAGAAAGGGTAGGAAAAACAAGAAAGCTGTTAGCGGGGAATCCCTTCTATGTTCTTTCAGGCGGTCTTTAGGGCAGCCGGCCGCTGAAAAAAAACTTTCAAAAACTTTCTGCCAGTACTTGCAAACATCACCTGAACGGTGTTACCTTTGCAACCCGGTTCTGACAGAGAGCCGCCGCCGCTGACAGCGGAAAGCTTCTAGCACGCCATGAGTTTGCAAGAGTTATAGGGGCTGAAAAAAAGAAAAAAAATTACGGGCAGGGTATTGCAGATTGTAAAAAGCTTCTTACCTTTGCACTCCCAATCGGACAGACGGTCGGAAGGGAAACAAAAACAACACAGTATATAACACAGGGTTATTGACAGAATAGCCTGCCTGCTTAATAGCAGGGCACTTTCAACAAAGCTTTCCGCACGACAGGTGTGGTAGGTAGTTGAGAAAAG
>NZ_JALPRS010000006.1 GCF_023630255.1 Pontibacter deserti
GCGCCGATGGTACTGGGGTCACACCCGGGAGAGTAGGTGGCCGCCAACCCTATCTTGCAACACCCCGCTTTAGCAATAGAGCGGGGTGTTTTGCGTTTAAAGCCTGTTCACTCTCGGCTCCAGGGCGGCCAGTGGTAGCGAGAGGATGGGGCGGCACCGATCATAGCGGGTATATGCTTATAGACGATAGGTAGCTGTCGTGATGATCAGCTAGAAAGATTTTAAAGACGAAGAAAGATGGACAGATGGGAAGGCATGGCTGGGGAGTGGGAGGTTTACTAAAACCGTAACCAGAAGTAGTGATAAGATACAGAGGATTCATAAATGTTACTTTATAATAGTTAAAAAAAGCCCCACCTGCCAAAACAGGTGGGGCTTTTAGCTTAATAAGTCACATGTCCTTTTATTATCACAACGGCTTAGGCTTATTATTAGGAACAAATAAATCCATAAAGACCCCTCCGAACCATCACAAGCTCTAATTGCTGATGAACTTAGGGTGCAGCAGGTTCTCGATCGAGAACACCTCGTCCCATTTAGACTGCGCAATCAGCCCCCGCTCCTGCACCGTAATCTGATGAACGGATTTACCGGTCAGTAGAGCTTCTTTAGCAATAGAAGAAACAGTTTCATAACCAAGTATAGGATTAAGTGAGGTAACTATACCAATGCTGTTCATTACCATATTTTTGCATATCTCCTCATTAGCTGTTATACCAACTATACACTTATCTGTAAGTGTATGGCAAGCATTGGTTATATAAGCTAAGGAAGTAAACAAGCTAAATGCTATTACCGGCTCCATTACATTTAATTGTAACTGACCTGCTTCGGCTGCCATTGTTATAGTTATGTCTGAACCTATTACATAATAAGCTGTCTGGTTTACTACTTCAGGTATAACAGGATTAACTTTACCAGGCATAATAGAAGACCCAGGTTGTAATCTAGGTAAATTGATTTCATTTAAACCTGCTCTAGGGCCTGATGATAGAAGACGAAGGTCATTGCATATCTTGGAAATCTTTACAGCACATCTTTTAAGTACCCCTGAAATCTGAACATAAGCACCAGTATCGCAAGTTGCTTCAATAAGGTCTTCAGCAAGAACAACTGGTATACCTGTAATATCACGAAGGTGCTTAGTTACAATTTCAGGATATCCTTCTGGTGCGTTAATAGAAGTACCTATTGCAGTAGCCCCCATGTTTATCTCACAAATTAATAACCGGGCTTCTTCTAATCGAAGGATGTCTTCCTTTATAGTGGTAGAGAATCCATGGAACTCTGCCCCTAATGTCATCGGAACAGCATCTTGTAATTGGGTTCTACCCATCTTAAGAACATCCTTGAACTCTTCGGCTTTTTGTGCAAATGCCAGCTGAAGCTTATTAAGAGCTTCAATGAAAATACCTATCTTAATATAAAGTGCTAATCTAAAAGCTGTAGGATAGGCATCGTTAGTTGATTGTGAGAAGTTTACGTGGTTGTTGGGGTGTAAATAGTCATAATCACCTTTTTTATGACCTAACAGCTCAAGCCCAATGTTAGCAATTACTTCATTTACATTCATGTTCACTGAAGTACCTGCACCGCCCTGGATCATGTCTGTCACAAACTGATCTATGTACTCCCCAAGTATAAGCTTATCACTTGCCTGGCATATAGCATCAGCAATGTTAGGCGCTAATACACCACACTCCTTGTTTGCCATAGCAGCGGCCTTTTTTACATATCCAAAAGCCTGGATAAGCAGAGGCTCTTTTGAAATAGGAATACCAGTAATATTAAAATTTTCTAGGGCTCTTAAAGTTTGAATACCATAATATACTTCGTTTGGTATATCTTTTTCACCTAAGAAATCATGTTCTTTTCTAAAAGTACTCATTATGTGTTGTATCAATATTATACTTACTTATAAAGATCAAGCCGCTGAACCTCCGGTTTCAGGCTGTGGTAATGCTATACCTAAAGATGCTGCTGTTTCTAGAACTATAGTTGTTGCATATTTCTTGGTGCAGCGCAACTTGCCTGTATAACTGTATTCATTAATAAGACTTTGATTTATAATGAGGCGGCCGGCAAACTCGCCATACTGCTTCACAATCTCAGCCTGTACCTTAGTTAGCTCTTCCTTGCGGCTTTCCGTTTCAGGAGTTCTGTAAGGGCGTCTAAACTGATTAGTAGGATAATCATGAGAAATTTGTTGCTCTACTGCAGCTTTCTTTACCTTCACAATAGCCTCTGACAATTTGCTCTCATACTTCGGACTTTTTAACCTGCCATGTATACCTTTCGTATGATTCAGCCACTCGTGTATATCTACATCAGGCTGCGACGCAAGTTCTACCAATGCATCGTTGGGTATAATGTAAGGCGCCGGTTTGTTTAAATTTTTGCCCAGATTTTCACGAAACTGATAAAGAGCCTTAAGTATAAACTGGTCGTAAAAAGTAAGCCTTGATGCATTACGAAGCCTTAAGTGAGGATTCTCAGATTCGGTGTATCGTAAGTTTTCTAAAAGTGCATTTTCTTCTGCAAGCCAATGCATACGGCCTACACGTTCAATCTCAGCTAACAATTTATCTTTTACCTGATGTAGGTAAACCACATCTATAGCTGCATATTGTAGTTGCTGCTCTGTTAAAGGCCTTTTATTCCAGTTACTGGACTGCTGTGATTTATCAATTTCAATTTCAAACTCTTCTTTCAACACCGTTGCCAGCGATGAGCGCTCATAGTTCAATATTTTAGCAGCAACATCTGTATCCATTACATTCCGGATCCGGCAACCCATTTTATCAAGAAGAAGGATATCGTTATTGGAGTGATGTATGATCTTAACGATAGCTTCGTTCTCCATTAAACTGAAGAAAGGTTGCAGGTCAGGTATTTCAAAAGGATCAATGATATAACAAACTCCGTTGCCTGCTGTAACTTGTATCAGGCACAGATTAAATCCATAAGTAAAACGATTCTGATCAAACTCCAGGTCAAGAGCTAGTTCCTGGCTTGCGCTCAAATCAGAGACTGCATTCCGCAACTCGTCTGTAGTGCTAACCAGTTTAATTGTAATGTTATTATTTGATAAGGTCGTGAATTCCATTCCCTAAATTTAACAAGTATTATACTTTGTGCACCACAAAAAGGGAATGTTTTAATAGGATTTCTGTATAGATATTCTCAATTTTTGATAAAACAAAAGTCTCTGCCTATTAAAGACAGAGACTTTTGGAAATTAAGATTATAAAATAATTATTACTGAACAGGAGGTTGTTCTTCCTGCATATCATCTGCTACACCATCATTAACAGTTGTATCCTGAACGGTAGTGGTGTCAGTTTCCATTTCCGTTTCAGTTTCAGTTTCCATATCGGATTCAACTTGCTCAGTAGTTTCTGTTTCTGTTGTATTTTCACCGCCGCCACATGCTGTAAAAGCTGCAAGAGCAAAAACAACAAAGGCTGATTTCCATATCTTTTTCATAAATAACATTATTAGTTAAACAACCAATTTTGTACATATTTATACGGAAGTGCTCAAGAAGTAACCCTAATTGCTATGTGAAATTGCCTTTTTTAAAGGCAATAGGCTTAAATCATAAGTAAACAACCATATTTTAATGACAGCGGTAAAATAATCTCGTAAATGGCTATATATTATTAGTAAGGCACCATATTTTAAGGTTTAAAATTAATTCCTGATTATTTATACTTCTTTTCAAGAGCCTACATTTAATTAAGTTACATTTCGACAGCCTGTGCTCTGGAAGTATCCTGCGGTTGAGAAATCATTTTATCACGCCGTTCTTTAAACTCAGATCCCTGCTTCCATTCTGGATAATCTGTTCCGTTAGCAATCCTGTAGCCTACTCTAAAAAACAACTGAAGATCTTCTACCGCACCATTCAGGTTCCAGTTGTTTCGGACCTCATCCGTTAATTTGTGGTAATCTTCGGCTGTATACTTATCCTGCCATTTCTGCACATAATCTGTTGGCTGTCCTTCTGCTTTCACTCCTGATTTAGCATACAGTGCAGGTACTCCCTGCTTTGCAAACTCAAAATGATCGGATCTATAGTAAGAGCCTTTTTCAGGACTTGTTTCAGGTACGATCTGGCGGTTCTGTGCTTTTGCTTCCTGGGCAAGTATATCTTCTAGTTCAGAGTTACCATATCCAACAACTATTACATCTTCTGTAGGGCCATAAGCATTCAGTACGTCCATATTAATATTTGCCAGTGTTGTATTGAGCGGGTATAACGGATGCTCAGCGTAGTATTTAGAACCTAATAAACCTTTCTCTTCTGCGGTTACAGCCAAGAAAAGTACAGATCGTTTAGGTTTGTTCTGAAGCTTGCTATAGGCTTCGGCAAGTTCTAATAGACCAGCTGTGCCTGTCGCGTTATCCAAAGCACCATTATAAATCTGATCGCCTTTTAAGTTAGGGTCTTTCCCTAGGTGGTCCCAATGAGCAGAATACACAATGTATTCGTTCTTCAATTTTGGATCGCTGCCTTCCAGCTTTGCTACCACATTATTGGATTTTATCTCGCGGAGCTTATTCTTGATATTAAAATTAGCTTTGGCACCAAGAGCTACAGGCCTGAAGTCTTTTTTAACAGCAGCTGCTTTAAGTTGCTCAAAATTTTTACCGGTGGCCGAAAAAAGCTCTTTCGCTTTATCGGTAGTTATCCAGGCTTCTACAGCAGCTTTGTCCATATTTTTATTTTTACTGCTAATGTCAAAGTTCTCACGGCTCCAACTTCCCGATACTACTTCATAAGGGTATCCAGCCGGATCGGTTTCGTGAATGATAATAGCGGCTGCAGCTCCTTTTTCTGCAGCAATCTCATACTTATAGGTCCAGCGGCCATAGTAGGTCATGGCTTTGCCCCCAAACATGGTACTGTCTAGTTTAGTAGCATCTGCGGCAGAAGGTACAGGCGGATCATTTATTAGCATGACTATAGTTTTGCCTTTTACATCCAGACCTTTGTAGTCATCCCATCCGTACTCAGGAGCAACTATACCATAGCCCACAAACACCATATCAGAGTTTTTAACATCTATAGTTGGCACAAACCTGCGCGATACGGCAACATAATCGTTCGGGAAGTTCAGGCTGATCTTTTTAGAACCAGCAGTGAAGGAAGCAGTAGGTTGGGCTGTAAAGCCAAACATTGGTACTTGCTGCACATAAGAGCCATTAGGATTACCTGGTTTAAGACCCATTTTCTTGAACTGCCGGGTCAGGTAATTTACCGTAGAATCTTCGCCTGCAGTGCCCGGACCCCGTCCTTCAAAAGCATCTGAGGCCAGCACTTTTGTATGGTTCAGGATGTCGGTGGTGTTTATACTTTTAAGGGCAGTAGCAAGATGGGTAGTATCTGAAACGGCAGCTGTTTCTGCTGATTCATCTTCGGCAACCTGGCGGGCATTCTCATTGCAACTAAAAGCTAAACCTCCCAGAAGTATAGCCATAATGATTGTGTTTCTCATAGTATAGCGATGTGTTGTTTCTAAAAAAAAGGTCAGGCTATATAGTATAAACTATAGCCTGACCATTTGTACGGTGTAAGGTAAATTAGGTGCAACCGTTTAATACAGATGGTGCAGCTATACTATAAATTACTGTTTCAGCAGCTTTGTTCTGTATACCTGCTCAGGAGTTTGTATAGTTAGGAAGTATAAACCGCTTGTTGCCAAATTACCGGTATTAAGTTTAAAATAACCTTCAGCTGTAATATCCTGCACTGATAAATTTTGACTTAAAACGGGCTTGCCATTTAAATCAGTCATGGTTACTTGTACAGTTGTGGCATCTGATGCAAACAGTACATAATCTTTAAACGGATTCGGTGATACCTGAAATGTAAAAGTAGCAGAAGCGGCATCTACCATATTAGTTCTGGAATAGCTGACCTCACCTGAGTAATCCAGCTGTTTCAGGCGGTAGTAGTTTATGCGATTACTAATAGGGTTATTGTGAGTAAAAGAATAACCCTGGGCTACTTTACTGTCTGGAGATTTGCTGGGCACAAAACCTATGGTGTTGTAAGTATAGCCATCTGCCGATACCTGTACTTCAAATCCTTTATTGTCTTGTTCCGATGCTGTCTTCCATTGTAAAGTTATAACGCGGTCCTGACGGTGGGCTTTAAACCATACCAGCTCAACAGGCATCGGCATTATAGGTGGGGCAAGTGTAAAAGTACCAAACCTGTTAGAGTTCGTATGGCGCATGGTATTTGTGCTTACTGCCGTACTCTGTACTGGCATCGCTTCCTGGTTCTGCCCTTTATTGTATAGTTTGTACTCATTCAATGGCTTTGATTTGAGTTCATTAGGCAAAAATGTCATCTCCATATTCATAGCAAGGGCGGTTATGTCATTTGTATCTGATCTGCTGATATTATACTGGCGTGTCACGCTTTCAGTACCATCGGTAATTGTGGTAGTTACACCTGTAAGGCGCTCTACAGTTATTACACCTGGATCCACGTTGTTTCTTGATAAGGTTAAGCCAATTTTACCAAAATCTTCGGTTATTGCCGGGGCCAGTGTGCGGCTGGTTTGCACGGTGCCTATAATATGGGCAGCATCTGTTTCAGGAGTAACTAACGCAGCATTGTTGCCGAGCCATAAAGTGTTTGTGCCAGTAACTAAATGGCTCTGAGTAACACTGATTCCGTTTGTTATAGTTATATCCTGCAGCATTTGTGCCTGCGCTGTTCCTGTAAACTGCAGGTTATAAAACGTATTGTTCCCGGAAATCTGCTGCAGTGTATTACCTTGTAAAACTATAGTTGAAGTACCTGCCTGCAAAGTGCCTGCATTGGCCCAGTCGCCTGAAACGTAGTATGTAGCAGCACCAGCAGATGTTGTTCCGGTGTTAACCATATCGCCCCCTATAGTTATACTTGTAGCCTGTGCAGTTTCAGAAGCAAGTGTTCCATTATTAAGTATATCTCCTGTTATACTATGGTTGTAGAGGCCTGCTCTTAGAGTTGTATTTGGCTCTACTTGCAGGTTACCGGAAACTGTAAAGGCCCCTGCAGCGGTTTTTGTGTTATTACCAGCTAACTGTAAATGATGGTAAGCAAGCGGAGCTATACTTTGCCCGCTTACAGTAGAGCCTGTGTATTTAACGGTACCAGTACCTTTCGTGAATATGCCTGTGCCACTGTAGGTGCCACCAATTTCAAGCACTGAGGTATTGAATACTAAATTGCCATCATTTGTTGTATTACCTGTTACGGCAATTTTGCCGGCTATATTTTCTACTACACTACCATTACCTATAGTTAGCGAAGTCACCGTTATTGTAGCTCCATTGTTTATTAGGCTGGTGTAGCGGCGGTCGTTTTTTGAGTTAAGGTGCAGTGTTGAAGCAGTTAACGATGCACCACTTGCCAGTACAAGCTCTGTTTTAGTAAAGTTCTTGTCGTTATTGGGTGGCGGAACCACTTCGATGCTGTTACAGCTTACAGAATTAGATATAGTTACCACATGGCCATCTAATAACTGCACCGAACTACTTGCCTGTGGTATTGTGCCGCCTGCCCAGGTTGATGCACTATTCCATGGTCCGGAAGCTGCAGACCTGATTACCTGTGCGCTGCATAGCTGTGAATACAAGAGCATGAGGCAGATTAATATTGTAAGGCCAATTAATGTTCTGACATCAGCATTTCTTTTCGAAGAAATTTTCTGCTCATCGGAAGTGTGGGGTACCAATTCGGTTTCCATTGTACATAATGATTAAGGTGAATTGAATCTTATGGCAATGAAATATCTCTCTGTATCTGACTGATTGAGGATATTTAGTGTAGTTGTATGAACTGAAAAGGGCTGTAAGTATAAAGTATAATTAAGCTCTGTAGTAAATGCGGCTCATGTTACTATCATATGGATCGTACTCAGGGCGTGTTTTAAAGAATCTTTTATCCGTTACTTTCAGATCTTTTATATCGTCCAGTAAGAAGCAATGCCACCCCACCCTATACTCGGGCAGGTCTTTTTTGTCAGCACTCCAACCGCACAAGCAATCTTGTTTTCTCTGGTTCTGGCCTATCAAGTGAGGCTCTACCAGATAAGTCTGGCCGCTATAAACAAACTGCACAAACAGCCTTGCCCCGATTGCTTTCGATACTTCTTCAAGCATAATATTGTTCATGGCTGATATCATTTAGAATACACTTACAGATAAGTATTTTCTTAAAGTACTTGAATAAAGCTACCTATACTATTTACTAACTAACAGGAAACATAACCTCAAAAAGTAACACCTGTTTCTGTGGCTATTTTATAGTTATATCTTGCTGAAAGGGTGCATTAAAAAGGAATAGGCTGATTTGATCTGTGATAAAAAATAGCAGAAAGTAACATTTTGCTATCAATTGCTAAGTGTAAATGCATTTAACAACCTGTAGTGCATAAAATGCTAACTATAAGCCCTTAGGAGGTTCTGGCAGGAGCTGTACAGGAAGTATAAAGTAGTTTTAACTATAAAGTAAAAATTATGCTTTGCTGGCACTGCTTAAACTTCATTACAAGTAAACAGGTAATACCTGTTGGTAAATGTCCAATATTAGCAAGTATAGTATTTCTGTATGTGGCTGTGTAATAGAAGTATTTGCTTATGCGAGTATACGTAATTTGATTTCTGAATAATACTTATAACTTTGCCTTTATACAAAGCAGTAATTCCTATGGATAAATATACTTACATCGCTAATGCGCACGGCGATTACATAGATGAGCTGTACAAAGCTTATCAGCAAGATCCTGAGTCGGTTGATTTTGGATGGCGCAAATTTTTTGAGGGTTTTGAGTTCTCATCTACTTATACAGAAAACGGACACGAAACTGCAGAAGGTACAGTAGCTGCGCCTGTTAAAGGTGCTGTTGTTGCCGGCGAGTCTGAAAAAGAAGTAGCTGTTCGTAACCTGATACATGCTTACCGCACACGTGGGCACCTGCGTGCTAAAACAAACCCGGTTCGTCCGCGCAAAGACCGCAGAGCACACCTTGATTTAGCTGACTTTGGCCTGTCTGAAAAAGACTTGGATACGGTTTTTAAAGTTGGTGAAATCATCGGTATTGGTCCGGCTACACTTCGCGACATTGAAGCTGCCCTGAAGAAAATATATGAAGGTTCTATCGGCTTTGAGTACATGTACATCCGCGATCCGGAAGTACTGGAGTGGTTCAAGCAGAAGGTAGAGCGTGAGTTCCTGAACTTTAACCCGGGAATCAACTATAAAAAGCGCATCCTTTCTAAGCTGAATGAGGCGGTGGTGTTCGAGAACTTCCTGCACACGAAGTTCTTAGGCCAGAAACGCTTCTCTCTGGAGGGTGGCGAAACAACTATACCTGCCCTTGATGCTGTAATTGATAAGGCTTCTGAGCTTGGCGTACAGGAAGTGGTAATAGGTATGGCGCACCGTGGCCGACTGAATGTGCTAGCAAACATCATGGGCAAAACCTATGAGCAGATCTTCTCTGAGTTTGAAGGTACAGCCGTTCCGGACCTGACAATGGGTGACGGTGACGTGAAATACCACATGGGATACTCATCTGAAGTGGTAACTCCGTCTGGTAACAAGGTAAACCTGAAGCTGGCACCAAACCCATCGCACTTAGAGGCGGTGAACCCGGTAGTAGAAGGCTTTGTGCGTGCCAAGATCGACTCGCTGTATGGCAAAGACGCGGATAAGATCTTACCTATACTTATACATGGTGATGCCGCTGTGGCAGGTCAAGGTATAGTTTATGAAGTAACGCAGATGGCAAACCTGGCGGGTTACAACACAGGTGGTACTATCCATTTCGTGATCAACAACCAGGTAGGTTTCACAACTGATTTCGAAGATGCCCGCTCAGCGATCTACTCAACAGATGTTGCCAAGATTATAGATGCGCCGGTGCTGCATGTAAACGGCGACGACCCGGAAGCGGTGGTATTTGCCATGCGTTTTGCAATGGAATATCGCCAGAAGGTGAACAATGATATCTTTATTGATATGGTGTGCTACCGTCGTCATGGCCACAACGAGTCTGATGAACCTAAGTTCACGCAGCCGCAACTATACAACCTTATCTCGAAGCATGCTAACCCACGCGAAGTATACAACAAGATGCTGATAGGTCGTGGTGAGGTAGATGCGGAACTGGCGCAGAACATGGATAAAGAATTCCGCCAGCTGCTACAAGATCGCCTGGATATGGTAAAGCAGAAGCCGTTGCCATACAACTACCAGGTAATGGAGAAAGAGTGGCAGGAACTGCGTCGTTCTAAGCCAGAAGATTTCAATCAGTCTCCGGTGACAGGTATTTCTGTAGAAGCTATTGAAGCAGTTGGTAAAGCGCTGACAAACCTGCCACAAGGTTTTAAGCCACTGAAGCAGATCGAGAAGCTTATAAAAGAGCGTAAAGACATGTTCTTTGAGACCAGACAGCTTAACTGGGCTGCTGGTGAGTTGCTAGCGTATGGCTCTATACTTTTAGATGGTAAGGTAGTTCGTTTCTCTGGCCAGGATGTGCAGCGTGGTACGTTCTCGCACCGCCATGCCGTATTGCACGATGCCGTAACAAGCGCACCTTACAACAACCTGAACTACATTGCGGATAATCAGGCATCGTTTGAGATCTATAACTCGCTGCTTTCAGAGTATGGTGTGTTAGGTTTTGAGTTCGGTTATGCGATGGCTAACCCGAATGCACTGGTAATCTGGGAAGCCCAGTTCGGTGACTTTGCTAACGGTGCACAGGTAATGATCGACCAGTTCATCTCTTCTACTGAATCGAAGTGGCAGCGTATGAACGGCTTGGTAATGTTGTTGCCGCACGGTTACGAAGGCCAGGGACCAGAGCACTCAAATGCTCGCCCTGAAAGATTCCTGCAGCTGGCAGCTGAGAACAACATGTTTGTTACTTACATTACAACTCCTGCTAACCTGTTCCACTTTATGCGTCGCCAGTTGGCATTGCCGTTCCGTAAGCCAGCTGTAAACATGTCGCCTAAATCGTTGCTGCGTCATCCGGCTGTAGTTTCTCCAATCGAAGAGTTTACATCAGGTGGTTTCAGAGAAGTGATCGGTGATAACTTTGCTGCGCCTAAATCAGTGAAGAAAGTGCTGCTTTGCTGGGGTAAAGTATACTTCGACCTGCTGGAAGAGCAGCAGAAGAATGGTAGAAATGATGTTGCCATTATCCGTATGGAGCAGCTGGCACCGTTCCCGAAAGTGCAGTTGGAGGCTGAGCTTAGCAAGTATAAAAATGCGAAAGTATACTGGGTACAGGAAGAGCCTGAGAACATGGGTGCCTGGACGTACATCCTGCGTATTATGCGTAACAGTGTAGCAGATGTAGTGGCTCGTAAACCAAGTGCATCTCCGGCAACCGGTTACCTGAAAGTTCATGCCAAAGAGCAGCAGGATCTGATCGCAAGAGCATTCTCAATTTAATATCAGAAGTATAGCTAACGGAACGAAATAGTTAATTTGATTTGAGCCGTTAGTTATACTTCATTCGTAATTCAAAATTCGTAATTCATAATTGATAAAAATATGAGCTTAGAAGTTAAAGTGCCTGCCGTAGGTGAGTCGATCACTGAGGTAACCATAGCCAAGTGGCTGAAAAATGACGGTGACCGTGTGGAGATGGATGAAGTGATTGCGGAGCTGGAATCTGACAAAGCTACATTCGAACTGCCAGCCGAAGCCGCAGGCATTTTACGCATAGTTGCACAGGAAGGCGATACTATTGAAGTTGGTGGCGTTATCTGCAATATTGAGCAGGATGGTGCTGCTGCATCAGCTCCTGCTCCTGTAAAAGAAGCTGCCGCTCCGGCACAAGCCGCTTCACCAGTACAACAAGCTGCACCGGCTACAGAAGTTGCCGGACAAGCAGTAGAGATGAAAGTACCAACCGTAGGCGAATCAATTACCGAAGTAACGATAGCTAACTGGCTGAAGAAAGATGGTGACTTTGTGCAAATGGACGAAGTTATTGCTGAGCTTGAGTCGGATAAGGCAACGTTTGAATTACCGGCAGAAGCTACAGGTACTTTACAAATTGTAGCACAGCAAGGCGACTCAGTAGAAATTGGTGGTTTGCTTTGCATTATTACGCCAGGTGCAACTGGTAATGTACAGGCAAATGCTGCAGCTAATGCCAAGCAGGAAGCTGCTACACAACAGGTAGCCGCACAGGCTGCTGCTGCGCCGTCAGGTGCTCAAACCTATGCATCAGGTACGCCATCTCCGGCTGCAGGTAAAATTCTGGCAGAACGCGGTATCAATGCTGCCGATGTACAGGGTACAGGTCGTGATGGCCGTATTACCAAAGAAGATGCAATGGGTGCTCAGGCAAGACCTGCTGCTCAGCCAGCGGCTCCGGCTGCCAAGCAAGAAGCTGCAGCCCCTGCCGCAACAGGTGAGCGTAACTCGCGTCGTGAGAAGATGAGCAACCTGCGCAAAACAGTTGCCCGTCGCCTTGTTCAGGTTAAAAATGAAACGGCTATGCTTACTACCTTCAACGAGGTGGATATGAAGCCGATCATGGACATCCGCGCCAAGTATAAAGATAAGTTTAAGGAGAAGCACGAAGTAGGCTTAGGCTTTATGTCCTTCTTCACGAAGGCTGTAACAGTTGCTTTACAAGAGTGGCCTGCGGTTAACGCCCAGATCGATGGAAACGAGATCGTGTACAACGACTTCTGCGACATCTCTATCGCTGTATCAGCACCTAAAGGTCTTGTAGTTCCGGTAATTCGTAATGCTGAGCAATTATCGCTGGATGGCATTGAGAAAGAAGTTATCCGTCTGGCTAAGAAAGCGCGTGAGAACAAGTTGAGCATTGAGGAGATGACTGGCGGTACATTCACAATCACAAATGGTGGTGTGTTTGGTTCTATGATGTCTACTCCGATCATCAACGCGCCGCAGTCGGCTATACTTGGTATGCACAACATCGTGCAGCGCCCGGTTGCCATTAATGGTCAGGTTGAGATCCGCCCAATGATGTACCTGGCACTTTCTTACGACCACCGCATCATCGATGGCCGTGAGTCGGTTAGCTTCCTGGTACGCGTGAAGGAGCTGCTGGAAGATCCGATGAGATTGCTTCTTGGTGTATAATTTCTTTAGATAAGGAGGGAGGGGTAAGCGAAGTAGTTTGCTCCTCCTTTTTTTGCTTAAAATCAAATACAAAAATGAGGGCAAAGCTCTCCCTAAAGTATAAAAGATGAAATACGATGTTACTGTTATCGGTTCTGGTCCTGGTGGGTATGTGGCAGCGATCCGTTGCGCGCAGCTGGGCCTGAAAACTGCTATCATAGAGAAATATAATGTGCTGGGTGGCACTTGCCTTAACGTAGGTTGTATCCCTTCAAAAGCATTGCTCGACTCATCTGAGCACTTCCATAACGCGGCGCACACGTTCAAAACGCATGGTATCGATTTAGAGAACCTGCAGGTGAACATGCAGCAGATGATCAAGCGTAAGGGCGAGGTGGTAAAGTCAAACAACGACGGTATTGCTTTCCTGATGAAGAAAAACAAGATCGATACTTACTATGGCCTGGGCTCTTTCGTGAACAAGAACACGATCAAGATTGCAGGTATAGATGGTAACGAGCAGCAGATTGAGACAGATAAAACGATCATCGCAACTGGTTCTAAGCCGGTGGCGTTGCCGTTCCTGCCACTAGACAAGAAGCGTATTATTACCTCTACTGAAGCCTTAACACTTACTGAAGTTCCGAAGCACATGATCGTGATAGGTGGTGGTGTAATTGGCTTGGAGCTGGGTTCTGTATATGCACGTCTGGGTGCTAAGGTAACCGTGGTGGAATATATGGATGCCATTATCCCGACGATGGACCGTGCCTTAGGTAAAGAACTGCAGCGTGTACTGAAGAAAACACTTGGCTTCGAGTTCTTCTTTAACCACAAAGTAACTGGAGCTACCAACGAAGGTGAAATTGTAAAAGTAACTGCCGAGAACCCTAAAGGCGAAACAGTTACTTTTGAAGGTGACTACGTGCTGGTATCTGTTGGTCGTAAGCCATACACAGAAGGCTTAGGCTTAGAGAATGCTGGTGTGCAGATGGGCGAGCGCGGCATGATTACCGTAAACGACCACCTGGAAACTAACGTGCCGGGCATTTATGCAATTGGTGACGTGGTGCGTGGCGCTATGCTTGCTCACAAAGCTGAAGAAGAAGGCGTGTTGGTAGCAGAGCAGATCGTAGGTCAGAAGCCGCACATCAACTATAATCTGATACCGGGTGTAGTTTATACCTGGCCGGAAGTGGCAGGTGTTGGTTACACAGAAGAGCAGCTGAAGGAGCAGGGCCGCGCTTACAAAGCTGGTTCATTCCCGTTCAAAGCGTCTGGCCGTGCCAAAGCGTCTATGGATACCGACGGTTTCGTGAAGGTATTGGCTGATGAAAATACAGATGAGATTCTGGGCGTGCACATGATCGGGCCACGTGCTGCGGATATGATCGCAGAAGCGGTTGTGGCAATGGAGTTCCGTGCTTCGGCAGAGGATATCTCGCGCATGAGCCACGCGCACCCAACTTATACCGAAGCCATGAAAGAGGCCTGCTTAGCAGCTACCGAAAACCGTGCGCTGCACATTTAAGCAAGTATAGAAGTATAAAGTATAAAAGCGCCACTCTGCAAAGAGTGGCGCTTTTATTTAATTCCGAATTATTTTTATCCTTCAGGCAACCCCGGCTATACTTCCTCCATCTATTAGGTCAAAGTCAGACAAAAACTATTTAACCTAAACAACTATGAGAAAGAAAGTATACTTCCTGTTGGCATTCTTCATGCTGCCATTGCTAACTATGGCGCAAACTAAAGTAGATGCATCCGAGATCATTGCCAAAATAAACCGCGGCGAAGCTGTAAACTATAAAAACGCGGAAATTACCGGCGATCTGGACATGACAAAGCTAAAAAACATGAAGCTTAAAAAAGAGAAAGGCAATGAAGACTCCAAAGAATATATCAGTACGGTAACTGCACCGATCACTTTCGAGAACTGTACTTTTAAAGGCGATGTGCTGGCTTATTTTAATCCGGACAGCGGCATAAATATAGTGAACCAGACCAACGAAGTATACAATACCAATTTCGAGAAGGAAGTACGTTTTGAGAATTGCACTTTTGAAGAAGCTACCGCTTTTAAATATAGCGAGTTTGAAGAAAAGGTGTCGTTTGCAGGCAGCAGTTTTGACGAAGAGGCCCTTTTTAAGTATACCGAGTTTGAGAAATCTGCCGACTTTAGCAAAGCCGAATTCAGAGATGCGGCCAACTTTAAATATGTTACATTCCCAGTGGTACCAAACTTTAAAGGAGCACAGTTTAACGAAAATGCCGATTTTAAATATGCCAAGTTTGAAAAAGGTATAGACCTGCAGCAGGCAACTTTTAACGGATTGGCAAACTTTAAATATACCGAGTTCTCTGACGCAGCCAATCTGAAAGGCACCCGCTTTAATGGCAGCACAGACTTTAAGTATACCAAACTAGGTAACCGCTCTGTTGATCTGTCGGATTTGCAGCAGAAAAGTAAATAAGAAGCTTTAGCTTTTTACACGCTAAAAATGCCACATACTTTATGTGGCGTTTTTGTTTTCAGGCTGGTTAAGTAAAACTATTAGTTTACCGGCGCCTTCGGTTGGCGTTAATACAGTAAGTGGCGGTAAGTATAGCCACTGTGCCCGTACGTGGTTTACAAGTTGCAGATCTATAGATGTGTTTAGTTGCTGTGCGGCTATAGTTGCTGCAATGGCAGTTTTAAGCGATACAGCTTTTACTCTTATAGTTTGGCTGGCGTACCGGGCAGGGTGCAGGTGTACGTATCTGTCAGTTATTACGCCCCAGCGCAAAACCCAATCCGTGCCATCAGATAAAGTAATGGTTTGGTAATGATTATCTCTTCCGGACAAATAACTCAGGTAAGCATCAGGTTGCAGCAACTGATGCCGGTCTAAGTATAAAATAACTTCTGAAGCGATGCTGGCAGGGCTCAGGTGGCCGGTATAAAAATCAAGCTGCGATCTGCCTATACTTTGCAGCGCCGGTGCAATCTCCTGTTGCCGGTTACGAACATGGTTACTGATAAATGTTCTAATATATCCCAAATGGTGTTTTAGCGGATGGAAAAGTACAGGTGCAGGCAGATCGGCATTGGCTATGGCAGGCTGAAGTGTTGAGTTTAAGATAGGCATAGCTATACTTACGGGCTGCGTTGTTGTTAGTATTTCAGGATATCGGGAAGTATAATCTGTACTTCAGGCAACCTAAACTATCCTGTCCGCATCTTTGCTTTATACTCCCATAAAGGTTTTATACTTAATATTTTATGCGCGATTGACCCAACTTTAGTAAATGCATCGTTTATCTAAGTAGAAGTTTAAGGTAAATAAGTATAAGCTTTTGGATTTATTGATTTATATAGTACCTTGTATTGCAAAGTAATGAATGCCACGACCTAATACCTGAAACTATGATACGCTTACAGAACATCCATAAATATTACGCTGTCGGGCACAACAAACTGCATGTGTTAAAAGGCATTGATATGCATGTGCAGGAAGGCGAACTTGTTTCGATCATGGGTTCGTCGGGTTCGGGCAAATCAACGCTGCTTAATATTCTGGGTATTCTGGATGATTACGATGCCGGTGAATATATGCTGGCGGGCACTTCCATTAAAAATCTTTCGGCTACAAAAGCTGCCTATTACCGCAACAAGTTTCTGGGCTTTGTTTTTCAATCGTTTAACCTGCTGTCGTTTAAAAATGCGATGGAAAACGTGGCTCTGCCGCTTTATTACCAGAAAGTGGGCCGAAAGCAACGCAACAAACTGGCCCTGGAGTACCTGGATATGGTGGGCCTGAAAGACTGGGCAGAACACTCCCCAAACGAAATGTCGGGTGGGCAACGGCAGCGGGTGGCAATTGCACGGGCACTTATTTCACAGCCCAAACTTATACTTGCCGACGAACCAACCGGAGCCCTCGACACGCAGACATCCTACGAAGTGATGGACATTTTTAAAGACGTGAATCGTAAAGGAATGACCGTGGTGATCGTGACCCATGAAAACGACATAGCCGACCAGACTCATCGCGTAATACGACTAAAAGACGGACTTATAGTAGACGAGAACTATAGCCTGCACCAACCTTCCGACGCCGGCACAACTATAGTTGCCGGATAAGTATAGCTCAGGAATTAACAATTTAGCAATATAACAATCAGCAATTCTGAAGATGTTCGATCTGGATAAATGGCAGGAGATACTGGGCACGATGCAGAAAAATAAACTGCGCACGTTCCTGACCGCTTTTGGGGTATTCTGGGGCATATTTATGCTGGTGTTGCTATTGGGTGCAGGCAAAGGTCTGGAGAATGGGGTGTATAACCGTTTCGGGAGTGGCGCCAAGAACAGCATTTTTGTGTGGAGCGGTAAAACAGCCGTAGCGCACAAAGGCATGAAGCCCGGCCGCGAAATAAAACTCACCAACGAAGATCTGAACGCCATAAACCACGAAGTCTCAAATCTTAATAAAATAGCTCCGCGCAACCGCGTGATGGGCGAGTACACCATCAACTATAAAAAGCAGAACGGCTCTTACCAGGTTTTTGGCGCTGAACCCGCTTTTATGGAAATGAACGGTGAGCGCGCCCACCGCGGCCGTTTGCTGAATGAACTGGACGAAAAGGAAAAGCGCAAAGTAGTGGTAATTGGAGAGCAGGCAGCCACAGTTTTGTTTGGAGAACAGAACCCGATCGGGGAGTATGTGAACATCAGGGGCATGTACTTTAAAGTGGTAGGGACTTTTAAAATGGGCGGTAACAACGGTGCTCGTCGCGAAGAACGGGCTTACATTCCTTTCTCTACACTGCAAAGTACATTTAACCAGCCGAACCAGGTGCAGATGATGGTACTGACTGCGCAGAATGGTGTACCCGCCAAAGAGGTGGAAGATAAGTTAAAATCGTTGCTGGGCCAGCGGCACAAATTTGCCGCCGACGACGAAATGGCTATAGGCGTGGAAAATACCGAAGCAGAATTCCAAAAAGTAATGGGCTTATTTAGTGGCATCCGGGCATTTGTATGGATTGTGGGTATCGGTACGCTAATAGCAGGTATAGTTGGTGTAAGTAACATCATGCTCATCATTGTAAAAGAGCGGACCCGGGAGATTGGAGTACGAAAAGCATTGGGCGCAACGCCATTTTCTATTGTCAGTCTGATACTTCAGGAGTCGGTGGTAATAACGGCTTTTTCAGGATACATGGGTTTGCTGGCTGGCACCGGATTGCTCGCTTTGCTGGAATATGCTATGGTATCGTCGGGAGCGGAGATGCCTTTTTTTGCCAACCCCGAAGTTGACCTTAGTGTGGCTCTATCGGCAACTATAGTTTTGGTAATAAGCGGTGCCATAGCCGGCTTAATGCCCGCCCTGAAAGCCGCCAACATTAAACCCATAGAAGCCCTGAGGGCAGATTAAAGTGTAAATTCTGAATGAGCGAATGAGTGATTGTGTGAATACAGCTGGTTTGTAAATGAGCTCACCAATTAAGCCATTCAGCAATTAATTCACTCATTCAAAATTCAGTTATTCAAAATTAAATAAGGCATGATTGACATCGATAAATGGACCGAGATCTATAATACTGTAAAGAAGCACAAGCTTCGTACGGGGCTAACGGCATTTGGCGTGTTCTGGGGCATATTTATGCTGGTGGTGCTACTGGGTGCCGGCAAAGGTCTGGAAAACGGTATCATGAAGGATTTTGATGTAGCCAAAAATGCAGTGTTTATCTGGACGCAGCGCACCAGTGTGCCTTACATGGGTTTGAAAGCGGGCCGCTTTATACAAATGACCAGCGACGATGTAGCTGCCATACGCGCCAATGTACCCGAAGTAGAAGTAATTGCACCCAGTAACCAGTTACAGGGCGACTTTACAGTAAACTATAAAACCAAAAGCTCATCGTTTACCGTGAATGGCGAAACTCCTGATATGCTGCACGTGCAGCCAACCAAAATAATGAAAGGCCGCTTTATAAACCAGAAAGACCTGGAAGAACGCCGCAAAATAGCCGTCGTAGGGCCACGAGTACTGGAGCAGCTTTTCGCGAAAGATGAAAGCCCAATTGGGAAGTATATCAGCATAAAAGGAAGCTACTTTTTAATAGTGGGTACGTTTGAGCCAATTGGTAACGGAGAAGATATTGTGGAAGACTCCAACGTGATATTTATACCGAATACCACGCTGCAGCAAACCTTCAATCAGCCAAACCAGGTCGGTTTTTTTGCGCTCACTCCAAAGCCCGGTGTGCCTGCCGAAGTAATAGAAGAGAAAGTAAAAACCCTGCTGATGAAGCGCCATAATGTAGCACCCACAGATGTAAAAGCGTTTGGATCGGCCAACGTGGAGAAGGAGTTCCAGGATGTGCAGGGCTTATTTACGGGTATAGCCGGTTTCAGTTGGCTGGTAAGTATAGGCACCATTCTGGCGGGTATTATTGGGGTTAGTAATATTATGCTGATAGTAGTAAAAGAGCGCACTAAAGAGATTGGTGTTCGCAAAGCATTAGGTGCAACACCCTGGTCAATCATCAGCCTGATCATTCAGGAAGCTATAGTTATTACAGGTCTGGCAGGCTACACTGGTTTGCTGGCAGGCACTGGCTTAGTGGCTTTAATAGAGTACCTGATGAATAAGTTTGATGTGCAGGCTGGCTATTTCGGGGCACCCGAAGTGAATGTAGGTATTGCGCTTTCGGCAACTATACTGCTTGTTTTTACAGGTGCTATGGCCGGCCTTATTCCTGCCACCAAAGCTGCCCGTGTTAGCCCGGTGGTAGCGCTACGCGACGAATAATTTACATAGTAATTAACGAAACCTATCTATATAACTGAATTATGAAAAAGGTATTATTGGGCTTGTTTATCGTGGTTTTCCTAGGCCTGTCGGGTTGGCTGGGCTACTACTTCTACAAAAAGTCGAACACGGATCCGGTGGTGTATAAAACAGAAGCACCTTTCGAGACAGAAATTGTGAAGAAGACGGTAGCTACAGGTTCTATAGTTCCACGCAAAGAAGTGCAGGTAAAATCGCAGGTGTCGGGTATTGTGGAAGAGCTTTATGTAGAGGCCGGGCAAATTGTGAAGAAAGGGCAACTGCTGGCCAAGATCAGGATTGTGCCGAACATGGTAAGCGTAAACGATGCCCAAACCCAACTGCAAACCGCCAAGCTTAACTTTGATGAAGCAAAGCAGGAGTTAAAACGCTACGAGCAACTATACGCCCAGAAAGTGATAGCCGAGCAGGAGTTCAGAAAGTATAAAGCCGACTATAACCTGAAACGCGAAGCCTTACAAGCTGCTGAAAATAACCTGCAACTGGTACGTGAAGGTGCTTCGCGCAGAAGCGGTGTATCCTCAAACCAGGTGTACTCAACTATAGATGGCATGCTGCTGGATGTGCCTGTAAAAGTGGGAACATCAATTATAGAGCGCAACAACTTTAACGAAGGTACAACTATAGCTGCCGTTGCCGATATGCGGAGCCTGGTGTTCGAAGGCAAGATAGATGAATCGGAAGTGGGTAAACTGAAAGAGAACATGGATCTGCTGCTGACCATTGGCGCTATAGAAGGCCGCGTTTTTAATGCCAAGTTGGAGTACATCGCCCCGAAAGGTTTGCTGGAAGAAGGCGCCATCAAATTTCCGATACGTGCCAAAGTGTTGCTGGATGATAAAGACTTTATAAGAGCCGGCTATAGTGCCAACGCCGATATTGTACTGGACAAACGCGCTAAGGTACTGGCCATAAAAGAAAGCATGCTGAAGTTTGAGAAAGACCAGCCGTACGTAGAGGTAGAGACTGCCCCGCAGCAGTTTGAAAAGCGTAATGTTAAAACCGGTATATCCGATGGCATCAACATCGAAATTGTATCAGGACTGTCTAAAAACGATAAGGTAAAAGTGCCGGATGCAACGATAGCGCAACTATAAAAGCCTGTAAAATACTAATGTAGCATAGGGGTATATTTGTATAATAGTTTTATGCATCTACACCATCTGTTATAATGCTCACGGAATAACAGGTTCCCGTTACAACTATACAAAAAAGCGGTTAGTAGAATATATGATGTTTAAATATAAATCAGAAAGCTATGAAGAGAACCGCTATTCAAATGTTACGCATGTTAGCTGTCTGCGGATCGCTACTTGCCTTTACTGTCGCCTGCGACGAAGATGACGACGATAATCTTCCTGTACAGGATGACCTGGAATTTGATGATCTTGAACTAAGTGGTGACAACGAGGTGCCACAAGTAGAAAGTGATGGAACAGGTACTTTTAATGGAACGTACGATGACGCAACCAACGTGCTTACTTATACTGTAACCTGGGAACTTGGCAATCCTGATGATGAAGTAGTAGGTATGCACTTTCACGGTCCCGCTGATCCAACAGAAAGTGCTGGTGTGCAGGAACCCATAGAAGGTTTTACGACTGAAAGTACAGGTTCATTCACAGACTCAACAGAACCGCTTACAGCACAGCAGGAAGCAGATTTAAAAGCCGGGCTTTGGTACATCAACATCCACAGCACAACTTATCCTACTGGTGAGCTGCGCGGTAACCTGTTAGAGGATTAATAAAACTCTACCACAGCAAAAAGGCCTTCTTCTGAAAAGAGGAAAGCCTTTCTTTTTAAGTATAACCGAAGCATGTACATTTGCACCTGTAGTTTATACTTATACTTTATGCAAACCTCAGAAACTGCTGCTGTAACCATACTTGATTTTGAACCCGAGCATGCTGCTAAATTCAGGGAGCTGAACGAAGAATGGATAACACATTACTTTGTAATGGAAGAAGCTGACCATAAATCATTGGGCGATCCGCAAGGTTATATCCTGGATAAAGGTGGCTATATTCTAATGGCAAAGTATAACAACGAGATTGTAGGAACCTGTGCCCTTATTAACGATGGTAATGGTATCTATGAACTTGCTAAAATGGCTGTTACTCCCAAAGCGCAGGGTTTGAAGATTGGTAAACTACTAGGCGAAGCCGCTATAAAAAAAGCAAGAGCAGCGGGCGCATTAAAAGTATACCTGGTATCAAACCGCAGACTCGAAACAGCCCTTAATTTATACAAACGATTAGGTTTTGTAGAAGTACCAATGCCACCAAGCATTTACGAGCGGGCCGATATAAAAATGGAGATCGAGCTATAGGTATTAAGTACTATAAACTGGCCTGTTATCTTCAACGCGTACCACACCTACAGTCATCCAGCAGCCTTTGTAGTAGCCTTTGGTCTGGCGGGCTAGCATAAACAGGTAAGTGGCTCTTTCATCGTCCTGCGATGTGAGCACCACCAGCTGGTAAGCCGATTTGCCTGTTATAACCATGTTGCCTTTTTTGTAAGATTTAAAGTTTAGCATTGGCTTATAAACAGGGTCGCGCACCATCAGCCTGAAATGTTCTATCGGCCCCATACTTATCTTACTAACCGGCGAAGAAAAATTAAAGACAGTGATAATGCCGCTGTCGCTGCCATCGTTTTGCTGAAGTGCTTTTAACTGGATTTGTACCACATCCTGTGGCGAAAGGCCTTTAGATGGCCGTAAATAGCTCCAACTGGTTGCTGAGGAACCGGATGTCCCGGAAGTATTATAGCTGGCATAGTGGTGCTTGTTCTGATCCGGATCTATAGGTATACTCCACATAAATACCAAAAGCAGCAACACGCCTACCACGAGTAGGGCCTTATCCACAAAATCTCCCGAGCCCTTCATAAGTTTATGTACTTTATATAGAACAGGATAGTTGTGCTTTTACCCCTTTTTTAAGTGCGGTAGCAGGTATAAACAAAAGTTTAAGGTTCCGTATACTTGCTCAAGCTATCATCTATGAAAAACCTGCTGACTTACTACATCACTCAATTCAGGTATTGGTTTACAGGTATACCTGCTGTGCAGCGCTTCCAAATTCAGCATCCCAAAGTTTCGGACTTTATAAGCGATAGGTTTAGCACCAGAATGTTTGTTGGGTTGCCCCTTACATTGCTGTTACTGGTTGGCTGGGTAAATGTAATGCTACTCTCTGAGCTAACTGAAAGTGTAGTGGATGCCGAGTGGGTGGTAGTAGCTGACCAAAAATTTACAGATCTGCTTTACAGTATGCGGTCTGATTGGCTGAGCATAACGATGTTTGCCTTAACCCAGTTGGGCGAACAACTCGCTGTATTTGTCATAGGCGGCATAGCAACACTCATCTTCCTGTTTCGGAAACGATATTGGGCCATTATTGCTTTCTGGCTGGCTATGGGTGGCGTAGGGCTTTCGGTGAGGTTTGCCAAAACATTTATCAGCCGTGCCCGCCCTGCCGATGTAGCGTATTATGAAGTAGAGCATTATTCTTTCCCGAGTGGGCATGCTACTACAGCTATGGCGCTGTTTGGGTTGCTGGCTTACTTCCTTTACCGGCACAACAACTCAGGCCCCTATCGCACCCTTATTGCCTGGCCTACAGCTATACTTATTTTGCTGGTAAGCTTCAGTAGAATATACCTTGGTGTACACTTCTTATCTGATGTGCTGGCAGGTATGTTGCTGGGGCTGCTTTGGATGCTGGTAGGTGTAAGCCTGGAAGAAGTAATGCAGTATAGAAGGAAAAGAAGAGAAGTATAGCATTATTAAAGTTTAACTATACTTTTTAAAACCGCAATCGTATGCAAATGCATGCACCTGAAATACTTACGCGGCCTTTGTGGCTTAGCCCTTATACTTACCTGTTGGTTATTTGCAACTCAGTCTGCTTCAGCATATGGAGTGCTCTCGCATCAGGCTATCATTGATGCCTCCTGGGACAAAGATCTTAAACCGCTTTTACAGAAACGTTACCCCAACGCCACTGAAGAAGAACTTAAAAAAGCACATGCCTTTGCTTATGGCGGAGCTATACTTCAGGATATGGGGTACTTTCCGTTCGGTAGCAAATTTTTTACAGACCTGTTGCACTATGTGCGTAGTGGTGATTTTGTACAAAACCTGCTGCACGAAGCCCAAAATGTAAATGAATATGCTTTTGCCTTGGGTACGCTGGCTCATTATAATGCAGATGTTTATGGTCACTCGCTGGGTACAAACAAAGCAGTACCGTTGGTATATCCAAAACTGGAGCAGGAGTTTGGCAGCACCGTAACCTTTGCCGATCATCCGGTATCACATGTTAAAACAGAGTTTGGCTTTGATGTATTGCAGGTGGCCCGCGGGAACTATGCCCCGGAATCGTATCAGCAGTTTATTGGTTTTGAAGTAGCCCAGGAGCCACTGGAGCGGGCCTTTTTAAAAACCTATGGACTAGAGCTGGGAGATGTATTTGTAAATGTGCCACTGGCAGTTGGTACCTACCGCTATACTATAAAGAACCTGATGCCAGACCTTACCAAAGCTGCCTGGCAAGCAAAAGCGAATGACATAAAAGCAGCAAAACCGGGTGCCACCCGTCGCACATTTATTTACCGTATGAGCCGGGCCAAGTATAACAGCAACTGGGGAGAAACTTACGAACGACCAGGTTTCTTCACCCGGATTATGGCCTGGGTTATCAAAATTCTTCCGAAGGTAGGGCCGCTCCGCTCATTGGGCTTTACTATGCCAACTCCGGAAGCAGAACATCTTTTTTATAAAAGTTTTAACACTACAGTAAGTAAGTATGCGGCCGTGTTACAGCAGTTGCGCAACAGCGAATCTGCGATGGAGAACCTGCAGCTCGATACCGGAAAGAAAACGGAGCCGGGGGAGTATGCGCTTACCGATGAAACTTATACAGCGCTGCTGCAAAAGCTGGATAACAGCAAGTACAAATACCTTACACCTGAGCTGCAGCAAAATATTCTGGGCTTTTATAAAAGCATGAAACCAAAAAAAGAACAGGAGCAGGACGAAGATCATTTAAAGACCACAGAGGCACTAGAAAGACTGAAAGCACACCAGCCGGCAGCCCGAAAATAACCTGTAAACCTAGTGAGATGTTATTATGAATAAGGAGAAATGTAGCAATTGATGTAACTATATGCTCTGAAAACCGATAAAATAAGTCTGACAATACCGGAAACAGCAAAGGAATACGAAGTTGAGGTTCCGGGTTAAACGTCATATATAATTGAAATTTAAACCTAATAAACCATGGAAAACAGACAGAATAGCTCGCAGAGCAATCAATCATTTTCAAACCAGTCATCACAGAGCAACCAGCCTAGCGCAAGCCAGTCTTCGCAAAGCAGTCGCTCTCAGAGCAGCCAGCCTTCTGCATCCTCTACTACAGGGTCAAGTGTAGGTAGCCAAAGCTCACGTTCTGGTTCAAGCTCAAGCTCATCTTCAAAAATGGGCGGTCTTGATATGAACGCTATGACAAGCAAACTTCAGGAACTTGGTACACAAGCTATGAATAAAGTTAATGGCCTAAGTACTACTCAGAAAGTGGTTGGAGGTTCGCTTCTTGCACTTGGTGCTGGTTGGTTAGCTATGAATTCGCGCAACAAAACCAAAACCAGATCAAACCTGAATACAACAAGAACAAACAAGTTCGGTAGATCATCTTCTTAACCGTAACTATAGATTAAAAATAAAAAGCCTGGTGCTCCTGCATCGGGCTTTTTGTTTAGTAGTTTACTTTAATAAAGTATAGTTTTAGATTTAATAGACTTTAAGCAACTGACTTATACTTTTAATTGAATCAGAATGGCAAAAAAAGTTACCCTGCACTTCGACCCGGAATTAAGCCTGAACCAGGAAGAGAAACATGTGCGTGACGGCCTCTCTACGGTACTGCACACCGGCGATAACCTATGGTTGAGCTGCGACGAACGGACAACTATAGAGCGCCTTACCCAACAGAAAGATGGCTCCTTTGGTACGCATAAATCTTTTTGCCTTTCTGATTACCTGCAACTACCCGATAGTACCGACAGCGAAATTGATATTGAGGGAATGGGTATGGAGAATAACTACCTATGGCTGGTAGGGTCGCATAGTTTAAAACGCAAAAAGCCCCGAAAGGACGACAGTGTGGCCAAACAGATGAAACGGCTGGCACAGGTAAAATCAGACCAGAACCGATACCTGCTGGCACGTATCCCTGTTATTAAAGATGAGAAGACTAGCGATTATACCCTCTGCAAAGAATGCCCTGACCCGGATAACCCGAAGAAGGCATTGCGCGCTGCACAGTTAAAGGGTGGTGAGAGTAGCAGCGATCTGCTGGAAGCGCTGAAGAAAGATGATCACATCGCACCGTTTTTAACTATACCTGGTAAGGATAATGGGTTTGATATTGAAGGCTTAGCTACAAGCGGCAACAAATTATACCTGGGTTTGCGCGGACCAGTGCTGCGTGGATGGGCTATAGTATTGGAGCTTGAGTTGGAAGAAGCTGAAGAAGGATTTCTGAAACTGAAACAGCTGACGCCGGAACGGCCATACAAAAAACACTTCCTGCACCTGAAGGGCAAAGGCATACGCGAACTGCGCATTCTGGGGAATGATATGTATATACTTGCTGGCCCTACCATGGACCTGGATGGAGTAATTGCAGTGTACCGCTGGCGCAATGTTTTAAAACAGAAAGGCGAATCAATGGTGCATACTGCAGACTTAGAGCGCCTGTGCGAAGTGCCGCACGGACATGGCGCAGAAAGCGGAAAAGATAAAGCAGAAGGCCTGGCTGTATATGACGAGCGTAACCTGATGGTGGTTTTCGACAGCCCCAGAGATGCCCGTAAAGTAGGAGAACACAGTGTTATCGCTGATCTTATTAAAATAGATTAAGCAGCACCTAGCTTGTAAGTGCCGTATAAAACAACCTACAATTAAAACTAAAGCTATGAAAATACTGGAAGCATTAGCAGGTGGCCTGGCAGGTGCCTGTGTTTTAACCCTTGCCCACGAAAGTTTAAGAAGAGTAGTGCCCGAAGCACCGCGAATGGATGTGCTGGGAATGCGCGCCATTGCCAAACTGATGGAGAAAGGCGGGGCTACACCACCCGATGATAAAACACTACACGACTGGGCTATGGTGGGCGATGTAATCTCGAATGGCTTATACTATAGCCTGGCAGGTGCTGGCAAAAATGCCTGGTTACGCGGAACCTTACTAGGGGCACTGGCCGGAATAGGGGCTATTACTTTACCTGGCCCACTAGGTCTAGGCGAAGCACCTAGCGAACGTACTACCGAAACTAAAGCTATGGCCGTTGGATTATATTTGCTGGGTGGGCTGGCAGCAGCAATGGCCGCAAGAGCCATCGTGAAGGCTACCAAATAACAGGGTTACAAAAATAAGGCCCCGGCAACTGCAGCGTTGCCGGGGCTTTTTGTTATTGCTCATTCTGGTTTCCCGTACCTTCATCTGTCGGCGGGTTTTGGTTTGATGTGTCTCCGGATGTGCCGGTTGTTGCTGTATCAGTACCAGTAGTTCCCATGTCAGTACCTGTTTCTCCAGACATATCAGACTGGTTTTCTGTATTGGTTTCACCGGCCTCTACGCCAGTTGTGTTCTCAGAAGTACAAGCAGCAAGGAGGCCTACAGCTACAACACCAACAGCCAGCAAATTCATTTTTATCTTTTTCATAGCATCTCAATTTAAAGTTCAGCCCGAAGGCAAGTTATCTCACGTTTTACGCAGGTACGTATGTGGTTAGTTATACTTAAAATATGTAAGTACAAGCACTTAGTAAGCTAACAAAGTATAAGCCTGAACAGGGGAAGCAGCTTAACTAACCTTTTGCAGGTAGTCCTGCTGCGCTTTCTCGAGCAGGCTGATAATGTGCTGGCGCTGCTGGCGAAGCTTTGTTACCAGGTGTTGCCGGCTATAAAATAACCTTAACAGCAGCCAATGGCTTTGTGTGCTTTGGAGTGTATTCCAGTAATGCAGCGTAAAGAAACCGCTCAGCGGCAAACTCAGGAAGTATAAGATCAGCTTGACACCATCTATACTTACCCATTTAGCTGCAGCCCATACTTCCAGGCCATAAAATATCGGGAAAGTAAAGATGCCGGTAGTTAGCATAATAGGAGCAAACCATTCTTGTTCTTTGGTTACTGCACGTGCCACTTTAGAAGGAATGATATAAGGGATGTAGTTGTGTATTAGTCCGTACAAATACAGCGGAAAACCGATAACCAGGTATAGTAGCCCGATTATACTTTGCGTTAGCACATCCTGGCGTTCTTTGCTCAGAACAGGGTCCTGGAGGCCAAGGCGCTGAAGTTGTTTTGTATAGCTGTTGAGCTCCTGCTTTATAGTTGCTACCCGCTCCGGCTCTGTTTGGCTGAAGTGGCTTATACTTCTGATGATGCCTTTGGTAAGTATAAAATCCTGTTCGTGCGGGAGTGCAGTGGCCGGTGCCGTTGGAGCAAGGCGGTCTTTGTAAATAGCAGCTACCTGCCGGGCCAGTTCGTCTTCTTCATCAGTTGGTGTATGTATAATGAGCTTCTCCAGCCTTACCCGTATCTCTTCAGTTAAGGTCAGTACAGCTGCAGGGCCATCCTGTTGATAGTGGGGCAGGTAATCAGAAACAGCTATAGGTTTGCCTACATTTACAAATACATCGCTCCGGAAACGGGTAGGATCGGAGTAATTTAAGCCAACTGGTAATATCTGTACATTCTGGTTGCTTTCTGAGGCGGCACCTAAAGCAATGCGTGCCGTTCCGGTTTTTAATTTGCGCAGGCGGCGCTGGTTAAAGCTATTACCTTCCGGGAAAATAAGGATGGTCTTGTTCTGGTGCAGCGCTTTATAGCTGGCAGCAAAAGCTTCGTCGTTGCTGATAGTAGCATTTGGGTTATCTTCTTTTCGATGTATCGGTATCAGGTGCATCTGGCGCAGCATCCAGTTCTGAAACTTAGAACCAAATACTGTGCTCTTCGCAATAAAGAATACCGGCTGTTGTAGTTGCGCTGCCACCACAATCGGGTCCATAAATGTATTCGGGTGATTGGAAACTACCAGTAAAGGACCTTCGTCAGGCATACGATGCGCATTGCGTACTTCCAGTTTCCGGAAAAAGAACCAGAGTCCTGTTTTGTAAAGCAGTTTCAGGAAAGTATAAAGCATGATATTATAAATTCAGAATAGAGGTATAAACTGCATCCACCACCCGGGCCATGCGCCTAAAATCTAAAGTATAGATCGTATCAGTTGGTTGGTGATAGTTGCTGTTGCGATAGAAAGAAGTATCTGTGATCATGAGTGCATCAAAACCAAAATGCCAGTAGTTGAGGTGATCTGAAAAATCGACTCCGGTAACAAAAGCGGGTGCTCTTAATGATTTTACAGGTATGTTAGCATTGTTCTTATAGTTGCGCAGGAAACTCCGGCCAAAGCTCCCGTTGCCAAACCGTTGCACTACGGCAATGTAGTTGCCCCGGCTGCCATAAAACAGTTTCATAGGGGCCAGTGGGTAGCGTTGAGTCCCTTTCTCATCTTTAAAGTTACCGATCATCTCCAGCGAGATCATACCTTTTACCTCTGCCTGTTGCTCTTTCAGAGATCGGGCATGCACATAACTGCCCATATGCTCGGTACGGAAGTAGGGCGGTTCTTCTAAAGTATAAGCTACAAGATCAATCCGGAAAGGCAGCCTGTGGTTGTGCAGTAGTCTTGCCAGTTCCAGCAGGCCAGCTACTCCGCTGGCGTTATCGTCGGCTCCGGGCTGGTCTCCGCACACATCATAATGCGCTCCTACAATCAGCCTTGGAGCATCTGCGGGCCCCATCGAAAGTATAATATTGCGGTATTCTTTGCCGGCAACAGTATAAACCTGCTCCTGTACCTGCCCCTGCAACTTCTCAAACTCTTTTTTGATGTAGGTAGCTACTTCATCGAGGGCTGCTGTATGCTGGTGGTTGCGAGGTTGGGATGTGCCTGTAATGGCAATCAGGTGCTGTCGTAATTTTACAGTATCTGCCTTACCTGCAAAAACCGAGGTAGCAGTTAACATACAGATCAACAACACGAGTAATCCCTTCATCAGAATTTTGGAATGAAATGTAAAGACCAAGATAATAATTTATATCTGATAACTACGATATAGTATACTTGTGGTCAGTTTAAGAGAGGAGTTGCGGAAAGTACAGTAGCCTGAAAGTAGAAGCAGCCTATATGTTGCTGCAGGTTGGTGAGCCGAAATCAAAAGATTTAAACAGGAACTGAAATTACCCAGTCGTAAGCAGAAGTAAGATCATCAAAAGAGCGGGTTTCGATATAGGTGCCTATGTGTGCGTTGAGCTGCTGCTGCTGGCGCTCGGTCTCATTGTCGAAGGAATGTATAACAGCAAGTTTTTTAAGAGGCAGTTTGGCATACGCCTTAGCATAAATGGTGCAGGTCCAATGCAGATCATCTTCCGATACAGGTTTTAACAGACGCCTGTCCAATACCACACAATGTACCTGTAGTTCCCGCGCAATCCGGATGACGTTGATCAGTGCCTGCCTGTACTGCAGGCTGCTGCATCCGCCATACCATTGGGTTATTAGTACATTACCTGTATGGTGATGTTCTACCTGAAGGTAATCTGTCTGGAAGTATACCATGTTTCATGGCGTTAAAGGTTTTATAATATTAATTATAATTAATTGATAATAAAAGGCTTTTGGTAGATTTAATAAAGAATAATACAAATTTAACCTGGCGGTAATAGTGTGGTAAACAAAAAAGCCCTGCAACAGGGCATTTGCTGGTTGCAGGGCTTTAATAAATTTATTTTGTTCGTAAGTTATTGGCGTTGCTACCGTCTAGTTCCCGGGTATCTTTTTCGTCTTTGGCTGCTACATTGCCTCCTTCTTCTTTGCCTTCCGGTTCAGCGTCCAGTATGTCTTCAGTTTTAGCAGACTTAATTTCCACTTCATCTTTTTTCACTCCTTCTACCGGTTCGGGGTTTTCATCAGGCAGGCGCTTACTTTCATCGGCATTGGTTATGATATCATCTTCTTTTGGTGCTTCCATAGTAATCGTTGTTTGGTACACTTATAGGTACGTTACCGCTTATTATAGTTTGTAATATTTGCTGCATTAACTCATACATCCCTGTTCTCAGTCTTAATCAGAAGTAAAATGGGGCATTAAAAATTTCAAGATAAGTAAATATTTGTTTACTATATGTATAATATTTTTTACTTTTAGTAAATTTAAACGTACAGCTAAAGAAAAGACCATGAAAGATAATATACTTCAGATCAGGTTGCTGCCTAATAAGTATAAAAAGGCAGGTATATGGGTACTAATTGCAGGGCTCCCGGTAGCAGCTGCCATTGTCTTCGTACTTATTTCAACAGGTATCATACCTGATTCCAAGGCTTTCTTCAGTGAATGGAATTATCCTATTGTATACTATCCGATTATCATCGGGCTGGTATTGCTTAACTTTTCTGAGGAGAAGCAGGAAGACGAAATGGTGCAGAACCTGCGATACAAGTCGTTTATGAGTGGGGTATATTTTCTGGCAATAGGTCTCCTGTTTCTGCCGTTTTATAGCAACATCTATACTTTGCTGATGAGCAAAAGTATAAAAATGCCTGATGTTGGTGGTATGCTTGGTGCACTTACGTTACTCCTGGTGTATACCTACGCCTCTTTTAAGTATAACCTGCACATAACACGAAAGGCTCTGGAAACAGATGAAGAATAACATAAAAGTGGAGCGGGCAAAAAAGAATATTACACAGGAGCAGTTGGCTGAGTCACTTGGTGTTAGCCGCCAGACCATTAACGCTATAGAAAAAAACAAGTACCTGCCATCCACATTGCTGTCACTTAAGATGTCTGCTTTATTCGGGGTTACCGTAAACGAGCTTTTTATACTTGAAGATGAAGATTAAGTGCTTGTTTGAATCAGAACAGCGAGGTAAAGGCTGCAGTATTCTTTAAATTAAAATTCACGTTTACGGGGTTTCCTTTGCCAGCCCCAACAATTTGCCTTAACTTTGGGCAATTTATACCTACCACACTATGCCAAAAGACACGAGTATTAAATCAGTTCTTATCATTGGCTCCGGTCCTATAGTTATTGGCCAGGCCTGTGAATTCGATTATTCCGGCTCCCAAGCTGCTCGTTCGCTCCGCGAAGAGGGAATAGAAGTTACACTGATCAACTCTAACCCGGCCACCATTATGACGGACCCGGTTACAGCAGATAACGTGTATCTAAGGCCACTGGAGAAGAAATACATTGTTGAGATACTGAAGAACCATAAGATTGATGCAGTACTGCCAACCATGGGCGGCCAGACTGCTTTAAACTTAGCTATTGAATGTGAGAAAGCCGGTATCTGGCAGAAGTATGGCGTACGCATTATAGGCGTAGATATTAAAGCCATCGAAACTACTGAAGACCGCGAGCAGTTCCGCCTGAAAATGCTGGAGCTTGGGGTTAATGTTTGTAAAGGCGAAACAGCAACTTCGTTCCTGGAAGGCAAGGAGATTGCACAGGAAATTGGTTTCCCGCTGGTTATTCGTCCGTCGTTTACGCTGGGCGGTACAGGAGGCGGCTTTGTAAACACCCCTGAAGAATTTGATGCTGCTCTTACCCGTGGCCTGCACGCTTCGCCAACCCACGAGGTACTGGTAGAGCAAAGTATACTTGGCTGGAAAGAGTACGAGCTGGAATTGCTTCGCGATAACCTGGGCAACATCATCATCATCTGCTCTATCGAGAACTTCGACCCGATGGGTATCCATACCGGCGACTCGATAACTGTAGCTCCAGCCATGACCTTGCCAGACACCGTGTATCAGCGTATGCGCGACCTGGCTATTAAAATGATGAATGGTATCGGGCAGTTTGCCGGTGGCTGTAACGTACAGTTCTCTGTTAACCCTGATGACGATACGATCATTGCCATCGAGATCAACCCGCGTGTTTCCCGTTCGTCAGCGCTGGCATCAAAAGCAACCGGTTACCCTATCGCTAAAATTGCTGCTAAGCTGGCCATTGGCTATAACCTGGATGAGCTGAAAAATGCTATCACTAAAACTACATCGGCTTACTTCGAGCCAGCCCTGGACTACGTTATAGTTAAAATACCACGTTGGAATTTCGATAAGTTCCCGGGTGCTGACCGTAAGCTTGGCTTGCAGATGAAATCGGTAGGTGAGGTAATGGGTATCGGCCGCACATTCCAGGAAGCCTTGCAGAAGGCTTGCCAGAGCTTGGAGATTAAGCGTAACGGGCTGGGTGCTGATGGTAAAGAAAAGACCGACTATAATTACCTGATCGACAGCCTGAAGAACCCAAGCTGGAACCGCCTGTTCAGTGTAAAAGATGCTATGCGCATCGGTATACCTACCAACACAATCCAGAAACTGACTAAAATTGACCCATGGTTCCTGGCACAGATAGAGGAGCTGGATGTACTGGAGAAAGAAATCGAAAAGTATACACTTGCCACTATTCCGGTTGAGCTGCTGCGCGAAGCAAAAGTTAAAGGCTATGCTGACCGCCAACTGGCGCACCTGCTGCGTTGCAAAGAGAGCGAAGTATTTAATGTGCGCAACGAACTCGGAATTAAGCGTGTGTACAAAATGGTAGATACCTGTGCGGCTGAGTTCGAAGCAAAAACACCATACTTCTACAGCACTTTTGAAGGTGAGAACGAAAGTATAGTTACAGAAAAGAAAAAAGTAGTTGTGCTAGGCTCAGGACCGAACCGTATCGGGCAGGGCATTGAGTTCGACTATAGTTGCGTGCATGGTGTGCTGGCTGCCAAAGAGTGCGGCTACGAAACTATCATGATCAACTGCAACCCTGAAACAGTAAGTACTGACTTCGATATTTCAGATAAGTTATATTTTGAACCCGTTTTCTGGGAGCATATTTACGACATTATCCTGCACGAGAAACCAGAAGGTGTTATAGTTCAGTTGGGCGGACAAACTGCTTTAAAGCTTGCTGAGAAATTAGACCGCTATGGTATAAAAGTGTTGGGCACGAGCTACAAAGCCCTTGACCTTGCTGAAGACCGTGGTTCGTTCTCTTCACTGCTGCGCGACCTGAACATACCATATCCTCCTTTCGCGGTTATTGAGACTGCCGAAGAAGCATTGGAGCTATGTCGTGAGCTGAAATTCCCGCTATTGGTGCGCCCAAGCTACGTGCTAGGTGGTCAGAACATGAAGATCGTGATCAACGAGAAAGAACTGGAAGCTCATGTTATCGACCTGCTGAAAGACCACCCGGGTAACAAAGTATTGTTAGACCACTTCCTGGATAATGCCATTGAAGCGGAAGCCGATGCCATCTGTGATGGCGAGGACGTGCATATCTGTGGGGTGATGGAGCACATCGAGCCTGCTGGTATCCACTCCGGTGACTCTTATGCTGTGTTGCCTCCGTTTGACCTGAGCGAAAACGTAATGCGCCAGATCGAAGAGCATACTAAGAAGATTGCGGTTGCTTTGAATACAGTTGGTGTGATTAACATCCAGTTCGCGATCAAAAATGAAACGGTATACATTATTGAGGCTAACCCACGTGCATCGCGTACGTTCCCGTTCATTGCCAAAGCATACCGTGAGCCGTACATTAACTATGCAACCAAAATCATGCTGGGTCATGCTAAAGTAAAAGACTTTACATTTAACCCACATAAAGAAGGATATGCAATTAAAGTACCGGTGTTCTCGTACAGCAAGTTCCCGGAAGTAAACAAGGAACTAGGTCCTGAAATGAAATCTACCGGCGAGGCCATTTACTTTATTGAAGACCTGCAGGATGACTACTTCACGAAAGTATATTCGGAGAGGAATCTATACTTAAGTAAGTAAGCTGGAAGTACAGTAAGTATAAAAGGCCTTTGCTATTGCAGCAAAGGCCTTTTTCGTTTGTATTCCTTTCTGTCATTTCGAGCGTAGTCGAGAAATCTAGTTCTTTTTTGTCATGTCGAGCGCAGCCGAGACATCTTATATGTTCTATAGATGCAGTTTATACTTACGTGAACCAAGCTATACTTTCATAGCCACTAGAAATCCTGGGAGCTCTAAAAACCTATAGTTTCATATCCAACTGTGGTGCGCTCACGGCCGCGGGGCCCCGTCTTCGGGCATCGCGCTGCTGATTTGAAGCTCCCCTCGCTGTGCTCGTGTTGGCTGCGCCACCGCAACAAATCAAAGGCGCTCAACCCAAAGACTGAAATTAGTTCGATAGTTTATTTATAGCTAGAGGAGGAGTATAGGTTCTTAGCTTTTCTCAACACATTATTTACATAGGGACAGGTCAAGACCTGTCCTTTTCTGTAGAGTGTAACTATAACACTGTAATCTAATTCTAGCAAAAAAGAAAGAGTCCCCTTGAGGACAAGTGAGAACGGAGTTCGAAACTTGCGAGCGGAGCTCACAGGGGTGTTAAGACAATAACTATAAAACTACAACTTTAAGTATAGTAGTACAAAACTACCCACCTTAGATAAGGAGGGGTTAGGGGTGGTTGGATAAACGGTGACTATAGAATTATACTTGTAAATATAAACAGATACAGAAAGTCCCCTCTCGGGAGGGGCAAGGGGTGGGTTAAAACAGTTAAAGAACCTATAGCCGCTTCTCAAAAGACCTCCGAGCGTGCTTGTCACCTCGGAGCGTCTATGGTTTAGCAGTCGCTTCGTAGCAAGACGCTCGTAGGAGCTGCGCACGCTATGAGGTCAAAAATTCTGAAAATCCTGAATCAGATTAATAACCCTGAAACCTCAACAAACCTCAAACCTAATTCCGCTCCACCTGCAGCTTATTCTCGATCATACGGTTGTTGTACTGCTGGATGAAAGCTTTTACCCGGGTTTCCAGTTGCTGGCGCTTCTGAGGGAGTTTATCTTTCAGATCCTGTTTCAGCATTTGGTCCTGCTGGTAATTGTAGAGCGCTATGGTTTTGTTGCCATCAAACTGCAGTAACAGGTTACCTTCAATCCATTGGTACACGCCGGCATTGTAGCTTACAGCAAAATCCTGTGCTGTGGTATCCAGCATACTTTTACCGAAAGAGAAAAATGGCTTGTTGTAATTCAGGTAACTAAGTATAGTCGGCATAATGTCTAGTTGCTGCACTACGCGTTGTTCCCTGCCTTTAAAAGCAGTATCTCCGGGAGCGTAAAACAGGATAGGAGCAGCAAAGGCACCCCAATCGGTATTATATTCCGGGTAATGGCGCGGGCTGCCGGCATGGTCGGCGGTTATTACGAACAGCGTGTTGTTATACCATGGCATTTTGCTGGCCTTCTCAAAGAATTTCTGCAATGCCATATCCGTATAGTTAATGCCCTGGAATAATGGCAGCGGACCTATCGCGAGTTTTCCTTTATAGCGTTCAGGTACTTTATAAGGGTGATGTGATGATAGCGTAAAAACAGTGCCCATGAACGGTTCCGGAAACTTGTTCAGCTTTTCGGCTGTGAACTGCAGAAACTCTTCATCCCAGATGCCCCACATGCCATCAAAATCAGCATCGTTGTTATACTCATCTTTGCCGTAGTATTCCTTCACGCCTATCAGGTTCATAAATGCTTTAAAACCCATCGAGCCGTTTGGGGCACCATGGAAAAAAGCTGTATGATATCCCTCAGCATGTAAGGTGCGAGGCAAGCTTGGTAAATTATTGCTGGCGTAGGGCGTAAGCACAAAAGGCTCCTGGATACTCGGGATACTGGTAAGTATAGATGGCAGCGCATCAATAGATTTTTTGCCATTCGCAAAGGAGTGCCAGTATACTTTGCTATCCTGCATTAACTTATCCAGAAACGGAGTGAACGTTTGATAGCCGTTTTTGCCCAGCCTGCCTGGGTTGTAGCTGCCCATTGCTTCCTTGCCAAAGCTCTCCAGCACTATAATTACTACGTTCTTCTTTTGAAAGGTAGTTGTTGTAGCCGGTATATGAATTGGTGAATAAATAGCATCCAGTTGCTGCTCAGTAAAATAATTTACTTTGCTATAGTTGTTTTTGCCTATAGTTCGGAGCATGGAGAAAGGCGTATTGAGCACCAGGTACATCTCGTTAGGCCGTTTCACGTATTCGCCGGCATTGCTTAATGTAATGGGGCGTGTACTGTGGGCAAACCCGCCTCGCATACCTGCAATAGCCAGAAAAACAGTTAAACCCATCAGGGCCATATGTCCCGGGTAATACAACCACGACGAAACGCGCGGAGGAGACTGCACCTTTACCTTGTTATAGAGCCAGACCATAAAACCCAGCAACAGGAACCATAGCAACGGAATGTACCAGAAATCAACTATAAAACTGGAAGCCAGCACACTGCCATTCTCGTTGGCAAACTCCTGTAATACGCTCCAGGTGGTGCGGCGCAGCGTAAAACGGTAATAAACAATATCAATTAAGTTAGCAGCCAGGGCAATGCTGTTGGTAACTATAAAAATATACTTCAGCAGTTTTTGGTAACCAGTGTTATACCTGAACCGGAACGGCAGCAGCATAAGCGCCATGAACAGCATGTTTGTGTACAGCACAGCTGACAGGTCGAAGCGCAGGCTGGCCAGCAACAAGTAAGTAAAGTCAGCTATACTTGTGGCTTCAAACAATGCCCTGTTAAAAACAAAGAACAAAATTCTGGCTATCGTATAAAGCAGCATCGATAAACCGAGGTATATCGCAAGTGCTATATGCACATTCCGCCAGCTCTTTTTTATACTTGTTAACATTTAAATAGCAGATAGTGGGGTAGCGGCCTTTGTAAGACTATACACTACCGGAATAACTTGCAAAATTAGCCTATTTACACGAATAATGTGGAAGGTAAAAAGATAAAGTGCAGCCAGCAGGCTTAAGTCGTGGACCTTATGAAACAAATGTTTTACCTTTGCTGAAAATCGCTGGCAAACTGTCAGGTGCTAAACTTTTGGTAAGGTAGTTGTGTAGTATAAATGCACAGTTGCTATACTTTACAGCCTTACGTTAGCCAGGCTAATAACTTAGAAATAAATGATCAAGTTCATAATTATCACCATTCTCGTTATCCTGTTTATCAGATTGGTAGCGCCGGTACTGTTCCGTATTCTGTTAGGGATGTTCATTAAAAAGAGCATGCGTAACGGTACGTTTTTTACCAACATGCACCAGCAGCAGCGCCCGCAGCCAAACAGTAACAGCAATGGCAGAGCAAAAGGGGATATCAAAATAGACTATATACCGAATCAGCCGGATCGTAGAGATTTTAACGGTGGTGAGTATGTAGATTATGAAGAAGTAAAATAAGCCTTAAGTTATACTTGTAATTGTTTTCGCAGGCACGATACTTGTGAGCTGCTTTTTCTCTGAAATAATAGTTTATACTTAATTAAAAGCAGTTTATGCGGAAACATCTCTACCTCTATTTCTTTGCTGTTTTAATGGCAGGAGCTGTAGCAAGTTGTACAGCGCCACGTTCTGTTATCCATTCGGGTAAGGTTACGCCAAAAGGCCAGTTTAAAGCCGGATTTAACATAGGCGGTAACATTGCCAGCGAACCAATTGCTCAACTCGACGACATTACCGAAGCCGCTGTAGATGCTATTGCCAACGACGAAGAAGTAGAATACAGCGAACAAATTGATGTAGCCTCTAAAGCGCTGGTGGCTTATTCCCTGGACCCCGTAGGTACTACGTTCGATTTTTACCTGCGCTATGGCTTGGCCGAGCGTGTAGATGTTGGGTATAAATATGCCACTGGTGTGCACGTCTTCGATGCCATGTACCAGTTTATGGGCCCAACCGGCACCCCCGAGAACCCTGGCGTAGGCGATTGGTATGGCAGTGTAGGCTTACAGTACTCAGGGCAAAGCTCAGATATTTTCGATAAACTATACATAAACAAGCTGATTCCGATTTTCGAATTTTCAGCCACGCGCCGCGACATAGTTATTCCGTTGGTGTTCAGTAAATCGTTTGGCCCGGAAGAAGAGATCGGTAACATTTCGTTTGGCCCGGTTTATAACCACACATTTATAAAGTATGGCTTTGAGCCAAGCCGCATTGTAAAAGATGTTGGTGGCGAAAAGGTACCCGTAGAAGGTGTGTATGCGAAGAAGAATTTCCCATCGTTTGGCTTTTTCGTGAATGGTAAGATAGGCTTTAAATATGTGTATGTGCTGCCATCGCTAACCATGTATTACCAGAACTATGGTACTTACGATTTCCTGGAAGGTAAGCAATTTGAGTTCTCAGGTATAACTGTTATTCCATCTATTGGCTTGCAGGCAAACTTTGGCAGCGGCCGTGGTGGCAGATCGAGGTAAACTATAAACTACCAACTATAAAAAGCGGCAGAAGCAGGTATAAATGCTTCTGCCGCTTTTGTTTTTATACTTCAGTTAGATGTTTTAAAGGCTGCATCTGCACAACTTCATAATGCAGAAATAAAATAAATGTCATATCTTTCAAGCTCTATATTGACGCATCTAAACAGATATGACAGCTTCTATTAACTTTAAGCGCGATGTATTACCTCACCTGATCGCGGTTCTTGTTTTCTTATTACTTACAGTAGTGTATTTTGCCCCGGTCGTGTTCGAAGACAAAGGCATGGCACAGCACGATATCCTGCAGTTCAGGGGCGGTGCCCAGGAAATAATGCAGCACCGCGAAAAGACCGGCGAGGAAGCCCTCTGGACAAACTCGATGTTCGGTGGAATGCCTTCTTACCTGATCAATACCCGTTATCCCGGCGATCTTTCAGGCGTGATTCATACAGTGCTTTCGCTTAACCTGCCGGCTATGGCGGGTAACATATTTGTAACGCTGCTTTGCGGATACATACTTTTAGTTGTGCTGGGCATGAACTCGTGGCTGGCTATAGTTGGTGCCATTGCGTTTGGCTTCACGTCTTATAATATCATCATCCTGGAGGCAGGCCATAATACCAAATCCCTGACTATAGCTTACATACCAATGGTTTTGGCCGGATTATTCTATGCCTTGCGTAAGAATCTGTGGTTGGGAGCCGCGCTGTTTGCATTGGGCCTAACACTGAACCTGCACTTCAACCATCTGCAGATGACCTATTATATGTTGTTACTGGTGATTGTTTTTGCAGTAGTAGAGATCATTTATGCAGTTAAGAACGGAACTATAGTTGAGTTGCTGAAGCGTGGTTCGGTGCTGTTGCTGGCCGCTGTACTGGCTGTAGGCGTAAACTTTGGCCGACTAGCTACCACAGCCGAATACAGCAAGTATAGCATCCGGGGTAAATCAGAATTAACTGTACCAAACAGCGGCGACAAAACCAGCAGCGGCCTTGACAGAGAATATGCCTTTAACTGGAGCTATGGTGTTTCTGAAACTATGACACTGCTTATACCTGATTTTTACGGTGGCAGCAGCTCTAATAAAAGTTTAGATAAAGATTCCGAGACATTCAAAGCCTTTTTGGGTATGGGTGCGCAGCCGGTGCAGGCCGAGCAGATTATGGGCCAGGGTATACCAACTTACTGGGGCGATCAGCCACTTGTTAGCGGGCCTGTTTATGTAGGTGCAATTATCTGCTTCCTATTTGTGCTGGGCCTGTTTATAGTTGACCGCCGCTGGACAAGCTGGCTTGTTGCTGGAACTATACTTTCGCTGATGCTGGCCTGGGGACATAACTTCTCTGCGTTCAACTATTTTATGTTCGATTACTTTCCGGCTTACAATAAGTTCAGGGCGGTTTCGTCGGCGTTGGTGATTGCGCAGATAACCATCCCGTTGCTGGCGATGCTGGCCCTTTGGAGACTTTTCCGCGACCGCGATACCATTAAAGAACTGGATAGAAAACTACTGATGGCTGGCGGCATTACCGGCGGTATCTGTTTACTGGTTTGGTTGCTGGGCGGTATGGCCAGTTTCTCATCGCCGGTTGATGCACAACTGCTGCAGGCACAGTTTCCGGTTGATGCTATTCGTGCTGACAGAGAAAGTATGATGAAGTCTGACGCGTTCCGCTCGCTTGTATTTATACTTCTGGCGCTGGCAATTTTATACTTCTATGTTAAAAACAAATTGTCTGCAACTATAGCCATTGCGGGTGTAGGTGTGTTAGTGCTGGTCGACCTTTGGACAGTTGATAAGCGTTACCTCGAAAGCGATGATTTTAAGCCACAGGTAATTACAAACTATTTTAAACCAACACCGGCCGATAAACTGATTCTGGAAGATAAGAATCCGGAGAGAGGTTTAAGTTATCGTGTGATCGATATGACCAATCCGTTTAACAGCGCACGAGCATCATACTTCCATAAAAATGTAGGTGGTTACCACGGAGCAAAGCTGCGCCGTTACCAGGATGTAATTGACCGTCATATTTCACAAAATAACCTGGAAGTGCTGCGTATGCTGAACACCCGCTATGCTATTACCGGTGACGAAAGACAGCCTGTGCAGCGTGTGCCGGGAGCTCTTGGCAATGCCTGGTTTATTCAGGAAATTCAGAAAGTAAGCACACCGGATGCCGAACTGGAAGCTTTAACAGGTTTTGATGCCGGAACAACTGCTGTAGTGGATGTAACTAAGTTCCCAGTACAGGAGCAGAAGTATACTGCAGCCAATGCAACTATAAAGCTTACCACTTACGAGCCTGATTATCTGAAATATGAATACCAGACAGCGAATGCAGGTTTTGTGGTATTCTCTGAAATATATTATGAAGCAGGCTGGCAGGCTTATTTAGATGGCAAACCGGTAGACCACTTACGTGCAAACTATATTCTGCGTGCCATGCAGGTTCCGGCAGGTAAACATACCATCGAGTTCCGCTTCGAGCCAAAGACTTATACTATTGGTAACACTGTTTCGCTAGTTTCTTCTATTATCCTGTTACTGGTAATTGCAGGTGCCATTGCCTATGGTTTCAAGAAGAAGGAAAGAGAGGAAGCAATAGCAGTTTAATTCAGACGCTGTCATCTCAAACAGAGTGAGAGATCTGTCTTAAATTCTGAATAGGTTTCTCCTTGTGTCGAAATGACATTTGAGAATATTAAAACTATAAAAGCCCCGACTATAAAAAAGCCGGGGCTTTTGCGTACTTATACTTTATGCAGGCACCCTTACAGCAGCTACAACATCCGCTTTTGCAGGAGCACGAACTTACACTTTGGGTGAAGCGCGAAGACCTGCTGCATCCGCATATTTCGGGTAATAAGTGGCGAAAGCTGAAGTATAACCTGCAGGAAGCAAAGGCACAGGTCAAAGAAACTATACTTACGTTCGGGGGAGCTTACTCTAACCACATTGCAGCCACAGCCGCCGCAGGTGCAGAGTTTGGTTTTAAAACCATAGGCATTATTCGGGGCGAAGAGCATTTGCCCCTGAACCCTACGTTGCAATTTGCCACACAACAAGGAATGGAGCTGCAGTACATTTCCCGCGAAGCTTACCGCCAAAAGAACGAACCTGCATTTTTAACTGAACTGGCCACCAAGTATAACCAGCCTTACATTGTTCCGGAAGGTGGTACCAACCAACTGGCCGTAAAAGGCTGCACCGAAATTATAGAGGATATACCTATAGATTTTGATGTGATCTGCTGCGCAAGCGGTACGGGCGGAACTATAGCCGGCATTATTGCAGGCTTGGCAGGAGAGAGGCAGGTGTTGGGCTTTCCGGCCCTAAAAGGTGGCGCATTTCTGAAAGAAGAGATTGAGCAACTGGTTTATACTTATAGCGGGCAGCATTATCAAAACTGGCAACTCATTACCGATTATCATTTTGGTGGTTATGCTAAAATTAAGCCGGAATTGTTAGAGTTTATCCGGGAGTTTCAGGAGCAGCACCAGATTCCGCTGGAGCCGGTGTATACCGGTAAAATGTTTTATGGTATATTCGATCTGATCTCAAAAGGTTACTTCCCGAAAGGCACACGCATTGTAGCCGTGCATACAGGTGGTTTGCAGGGCAACGCCGGTTTCGCGGAGCGGTTAGGAATTAAAGTATAGCCATTACCAGAAACAGTTTTTGTAACTATAAGTATACTTGCAGAGTTTTTATCCTGAAAGATAATCTTCTCAAAAGTGAATCATCCCCCTGCCCCCTTCAAAGGGGGACACTCACAGTGCGTAATTCTAAAACTATAGTTTTACGTTATCTGAAAAAGTCCCCCTTTGAAGGGGGCAGGGGGATGACAACATCAGGAGACTTTTGTAACAAAACTTAACCTAAGCACCAATGCCCTTACTCCGACTTCTGATTCGACTGCTCCCCTGGGTACTTGTGATCGTGGCTAGTGTGTTTATCTGGCGCAGCTTTAAAGATCTTTTTAAAGACGAAGAAGAGCCTGCTATTTCGGTGACCTATAATACGATACTTACGTCGGTAGAAGAGCTGGGCAAAATGGAGCTGGTGCGCTATAATTTTAAGGATGTGGTGGAGTATGAAAAGGAGGTGTCGCGGTATATACCTAACTCTAAAGTAGTACTGATTGTGGCCGGCGAAGCAGTAGGCTGCGTGGATTTTACCAAACTGGAGCCCGGCGATATTGTATTTGAAGGCGACTCTATCGTTCAGATTGCCTTACCCGAGCCCGAGCTTTGCTACTATAAAGTAGACCATAGTCAATCCAAAGTTTTCAGTAAAGAGAACACGTATTTCCAGGATGCTGAACTGGTGGAAGAAAGCTACAAATATGCTGAGCAAAACGTAAAAAGAGCCGCCCTTAACTCCGGTATACTTCGCCAGACGCAGGTAAACGCCGAAAAAATTCTGAAACCGATGCTGGAAGAAATTACGGGTAAGCGCGTGGTGCTTATACCGCAACGCCGCATCCAGAACCCGGAAATGCCCCGCAAACTATAGCTAAGTTAAAATGCTTAGGGCAGTTGAGTTTGTGTGGGCTTAGTAGATGTAAATTGTAGCCGATAAAAGGGGCTATTTCTTCTTTCTTCTGTCGTCGTAGAACCTGACAGGCAAAGTAAACCGCACAGGTACTTTCTTTCCATCCTGTATGCTAGGATAAAACTCCAGGAGTTTAACTACTCTGAGTGCTTCCTTGTCTGCTTCCTCCGAAAGGCCTTTCACTATATTTGGTTCGGTTACAGTACCGGTTGTATCAATAACAAAAGAAGTGACCACTAGTCCATTTATACTTTCTTCAAAAGGATACTGTAAATTCTTTTGTATGAAGTCAAGCATGCCCTGTTCACCTCCATGTTTGTACACAGGATGAGTTGCCTGTATTATACCAAATAACTGTTCAGACTGGGCTTTATCATGGCTGCGGTTACTATTGGTGTTATCAACCGCTTGAGCCTGCAAATCTCTGCTAAAAGCACTAAACCCGAGTGCTAACAGCAAACTGGCAGCAACACGGTTGAAGTTAAAAAACTTTGGGCTTATAGTGTCAGACAGTTGAGACGGAAGAAAACACCCGCATACTTGCCCTTCTTTTTCCAGTGCCTGATGCAGTTCATTCATACCCTTGCTCGTGAAATCAATTACTGTTTTATCACAAGCTGAGCAGTACCTGCCACTAGAGCAAGGTCGCATGGCACCCCAATCTTTATCACATGCAAAAGAAAGGCTGATGTTTTCTATTGGCGTTTTCTTATTCATCGGCAAACAGGTTTAACTTTCTGTCTACGGCCGATGAGCAGGTAAAGTATAGTGCCAAGTATAGGTATAAATGCAACAACTATCAACCAGATCACTTTGGTAACGCTGTCTGCGAAATTGCTTCTGTTAAGGTCAATAATTGCCCAAAGCCATAAACCTACCGGTATCCCTAAAATAAGTAGTATAAGTAACATTTCTATTAGGCCAATACCGCCAATGAAAAGTAAAGTTGTTTCTAGCATGGGGTTGGGTTTAAAGACTTTATTTTAAGCTGAAGCGAAAAGGGAAGCTAAAGTCTGCAGATATGTTTTTCCCTTCATTCATAGCTGGGATCCACTTTTTCTTTGGTAATAACTTGGCGACTCTGATTGCTTCTTCATCTAAGAGTGGATGTGCAGATTTAGATATCCGTACATCTTTAAGATTTCCCTTCTCATCAATAGTGGCCGATACCATAACCAATCCCTGTATATTGTTTTGTTTAGCTTGTTCAGGATAAATAATATTTTTTGTCAAGAACTTAGTAAACTCTGCATCACCACCTGGAAATTCAGGATTTTTATCTATTTCCTTAATGCCGTGTTTTTCAAACTTTTCCTTTTTAGTTAAAGTAGCTAAATATTCACGATGAATAACATGTTGCAGTTGTTTGCCTGTTGTAACATCGTAGTCATAAGTTTCAGCAACTATATTGTTTACCCAAATCATCTTTCGAGTTAGCGCACCGGAATCATTATAATATTTAAACTCTCCATCTCTTATTTCAGGTTTCAATGATGAAAAGTAACCACGCATCTGTACATTTCCTTTAGGGTAATAATCAGTGACTTCATATTTCGCAATCGATGGAGTATTGGGTTTTATTACCCTATAGAAGTGTCTTGATTCTACAATAGTAGTTTCTTACCATTTTTTGTCATACCATAAAGTGTCTGCATCTTGAGCATTTACATTAGCATGAAAACAAGACATTAGGCAAAAGATAAGGGCATATTGTAATAGTGCTTTCATATATAGATAGTAGAGATGAATAAGCTAATGTATAAATTATTATCGAGTAAGTTCATCATTGCATTATTCCTTCTCCAAACTCTTAATAGCATCCTGCACAAGGTCATTTTCATAACCTTTGCTGAGTAAGTAGTAGTTGAGTTTCTGGCGGCGGGTAAAGGGGTTCTTTTCTTTTTCGGTGGAGTTCTTTTTCTCCAATAGGTGCAGCAGGTTCTGTTCATATACTTCCGGGTCAATCTCTTTCATGCCTTGCTTAATGCAGTAATCAGAGATACCTTTTGCTTTCAAGCCCTGCATAATTTTGCGACGGCCCCAGCGTTTCAGGCTATACTTACCGCGCACATATGCCTGGGCATAGCGCTCCTCATCAATCATCTTTTCCTGGCTCAGCCTCACAATCAGTTCTTCCACATCATCATGCTCCAGGCCATAACTATAGAGTTTGTCACGCACCTCCTGTTGGGTGCGGTCCTGGTAGGCACAGTAGGCGGCAGCTTTAATGAGCGCCTCTTTCGGGGTATAGGTTTTCTGTTTTTTCTTCTCCAAACTACAGATGCGTTTTCTTACATATAAACATACTCTAGAGTTAGAAAGTTAAAAAGTTTAGAAGTTAGAAAGTTAACGGAGTTAAAGAGTTTAGGTGTTTGTGAATCCTGTTTATCCTATAATCCTGTAAATCTAGATTCTGACAATTCAACAATCAACAACTTACAATCACCAATCAAAGCGTACCTTTACAGCGGTAAACTATAACGTGCCTATGTTTTCGAAGGGAGTGCAGTACATGTTGCTATCGACGCTGTTTTTTGCGCTGATGAACGTGTGCGTAAAGTTGGTGCCGCATATTCCGGCCGGGGAGATCATCTTCTTCCGGTCTGTTATTTCGATGGTGATGAGCTATGCAGTGCTGAGAAAACAAAAGGTAAGAGTGTGGGGCACGCACAAAGGGCTACTGATAACAAGGGGTATAACGGGTGCTATTGCGCTCATTTTATACTTTACCACCTTACAAAATATACCACTTGCCACTGCCGTAACCATACAGTATCTGGCACCAATCTTTACAACCATACTCGGTGTTTTTATAGTGAAGGAGAAAGTAAAGGCCTGGCAATGGGTGTTCTTCCTGGTTTCGTTTGCTGGTATACTGGTTATTGAAGGCGTGGATGTACGTATTTCGCCGTTTTACTTAACAGTAGGTGTGGCAGGAGCGTTTATATCAGGTATTTCCTACAACATTATTCGCAAACTCAATACCCGCGAGCATCCGTTGGTTATAGTGTTTTACTTCCCGATGGTAGCCCTGCCTATTTCCGGTATTTACTGTTTGCTGGAGTGGGTTCAACCTGTCGGCTGGGACTGGCTTATACTTCTGCTGGTAGGTTTTTTTACGCAGCTCGCACAGTATTACATGACCATGTCGTACCAGTCCGAAGAGCTCTCGAAAGTAGCCAATCTTAATTATATCGGCATTTTTTACGCTTTGCTGTTGGGCTTTTTCATGTTTGGCGAGAGCTTCACATTTGGTTCTTATGCAGGTATGGCGCTGGTATTGGTAGGGGTAATTCTGAACATCAGGTATAAAAATAAGCTGGCTAAAACAGGCACCCAAGAGCAGGTTTAAAAATAAATTGAGTATAAAAACAAGACAAAGTATAAAAGAAGCGTATAATATGTAACGTTAGCTATATTTATTCCATATAAGGCCAAAAGCTAATCTAACCCTACATGCGCTTCACCTGGTTTTTATTTCTGCTTTTGTTTATACCACTCTTCTGCTTTGGAGGTACCTTGCGCGGTCGCCTTACCGACGAGAACGGACAGGGCCTGCCTTTCGCCAGTATTTATATCAAAGAAACGAGCAGCGGTACTGCCACTAACGAGAATGGTTTTTACCAGCTTCAGCTCGACTCCGGCACCTATACTTTAGAATTTAAGTACGTGGGCTACAAGTCTAAAACCGAAGTGGTAAAGATAAATGGCCATCCTGTGGAGCTTAATGTGCAACTGCTGCCCGAAGTACTTAACCTGAAAGAGGTGGTAGTGCATGCTTCCGACGAAGATCCGGCTTATCCTATTATGCGCAATGCTATCCGGCTGCGCAAGTACCACCTGAACGAAGCCCTTGCCTGGAGCGCCCGTGTATACATGAAAAGCGTAGCCCGCATGGATAAAGTACCTAGCAAAGTGCTGGGTGTGCGTGTAGTGGATGTAGATACAGGTATAGTTTACTTATCGGAGTCGGTATCGCAGCTGCACGTAAAAAGGCCAAACAAGGTAAACGAGAAACTGATTTCCTCCAGGGTAAGCGGCCAGAAAAAAGGCTTCAGCTTTAACCAGGCCTCGGAAATGAATGTAAGCTTTTATGAAAACCTGCTGAAGATAGAAGGACTAAGCGAACGTGGTTTTGTGTCGCCGCTGGCCAGTAATGCCATGTTCTTTTACAGATATCAATACCTGGGCGCATTTGAAGAGAATGGTCGCACCATCAATAAAATAAAAGTAATTCCCCGCCGCCGCAACGATCCTGTTTTTGAAGGTACTATATATATCTGCGATGGTGCCTGGCGCCTGCACAGCACCGACCTGAAACTAACTAAGCGGGCAGGTATTGAGTTTGTGGATTTTATCCGTGTGCGGCAGGTGTATGCCCCTGTTCTGGAACATGTCTGGATGCCTGTATCGCAGAAGTTTACTTTTGAAGCAGGTGGTCTTGGCTTTAAAGGCAGAGGCTATGTTACGGGCGTTTATTCTAACTATAAAGTACAGGCAGCTTACAAAAAACCACCTGTAATTGAAGAAATTGAACCTGAACCCCAAGAAGCTATAGTTGCCTCCACGCAAAAAACAAAACCAGCACCTAAACCACGCTTTAAAGTTATTGAACCTGAAAAAGCAGATCCAAAAGAAAAGCCTATTCACCCTGACAAGTTGTTCAGCAAAGAAATATTGGTGGTAGAAAAAGAAGCCAATAAACGCGATTCGCTTTACTGGGACAAGATCAGGCCGACGCCGCTGACCAAAGAAGAATCCAAGGATTATGTGAAGAAGGACAAGCTGGAGGCCATTAAAGAATCTAAAACTTACCAGGACTCGCTGGACCGCATCCGTAACAAGCCAACGATTGGCAACCTGTTTTTAAGTGGCTATACTTATAACAACAGCTTCGAAGATAATTACCTGCGCTTCGACCCGATCATCAGCCCGACAGATGCCAGTATTCTGCAATATAACACGGTAGAGGGTGTAGTAGCCGATGTAAAGGTAACCTATGGCCGCCGCTTCGACGACCGCCGCCGCTACATAATTGAGCCTACTGTGCGCTATGGTTTCTCAAACGAGAAGTTTAATGCGAAGCTTCGCACAGCTTATGTTTACAACACCACTACCAACAGCATTGTGCAGTTGGAGGGTGGCCGCTACGTAGAGCAGATCAACATCAACAGTCCTATTCCTCCTTTTGTAAACTCGCTCTACACGTTGGTGGCCGAAAAAAACTACATGAAACTATACCAGCGCGACTTTATACGCCTGGCGCACCGCGGGGAATTGACTAACGGGCTGCAGTTAACGGCTAACCTGGAGTACGCACACCGCATGCCGATGCAGAATACAACCTTCTTCAGTTTTAAAGACAGCGATCCGGAAGGCGGGACCAGCTTTACATCTAACGTGCCGGTTAACGCAGAGCTAGCCGATGCATCTTTCGAGCCGCATGAAGTATTGATGGCCTCTTTTAGCGTAAGTATAAAACCGGGGCAGGAGTACATTACCCGACCTGACCGTAAGATAAATCTTGGCTCCAATTACCCTACCTTTAGCCTGGCTTACCGCACAGGTATAAAAGCCTTTGGCGGCGATATAAAGTATAGCACCGCAGCCATAGGTATAAATGATGAAATCAGTTTCGGGTTGTTTGGTAGCAGTACCTACAGCGCAGCGGCTGGTGTTTTCTGGAACAAGGAAAATATGACCCTGATGGATTACCGTCACTTTAAGGGCAACCGCACCATTTTTGCAGGCGCCTACGATGGTTTCCAGCTACTGGATTACTACAGGTATAGCACCAACAACAATTACCTGGAAGCCCACTACGAACATCACTTCAACGGATTCCTGTTCAATAAAATACCGCTGTTCCGTAAGTTGAAAATGCAGGAAGTAATCAGCCTGAATTACCTGAACACGCAGCAATCAAGAAATTACCTGGAGCTGGGAATAGGTGTAGAGCATATCTTAAAAGTATTCAGGGTCGATTTTGTAACATCGTTCCAGGAAGGAGAGAAGGCCCGTGCCGGAGTGCTGATAGGCTTCGGTTTCTGATGCAGCGCAACTATACCCGGATAACTTATTGATAGCATAGCCGTTAAAAAAGTCAGGATTTTAAAGGAAATGACAATGAAAACGAAGCTATCTATATTTAAAACAGGTGTGGCTGTAGCTTTTGCAGCTATAGTTGGGTTTGGTTGCGGCAACAACCAGGAAACTACAACAGAAGCCGAAAGCGATACCGGAACTGCCGATGCCATTGTAGCCGGTGACTCATCTGCCGCAAACCTGAACGAACCGCGTCCGGCCCCAATCGGCGATACATCAGTAAATGCTAACCAGGCCGATCAATTTGGCGACATGAATCCGAACCAGGATTCTGCAGCCCGCGCACTGGAACAACTGGACAGACAGAAGGAACAGCAGCAGCAGAAACCAAGACCATAATTAAGATATAAATAAAATAGAAAAGGCCCTGCTATACTTGCAGGGCCTTTTCTATTTTATGACAGTAGCTGCTGTAGTTGGTGGTACAGGCATACCACTGGCAGTTTTGCGCCGCTTCTTCAGGTTTATGTTGTAGATGATCACAGAAATAAAGATGAGCACATAAGCCAGCACTTTTACAAGTGTTGTTTCTTCGTTAAAGTATACAAAGGCTATCACAAAGTTCATAATGGGGTTGATGTACATCAGGATACCGATAGTGCCGGAAGTAAGCTCTTTTAATGCATACAGGTTCAGGAACAGCGGCAACACCGTAAATAAAGCACTGAGTATACTTATGTTCAAAAAGAAATTTCCATCCAACGCTACAGTAGAGTCTCCTTTAAAGTAAGTATAGAACGGCCCGATAAGTATAAAAGCCAGCAGCAACTGCAGCGTGAGCAGCACGATCTTATCATACGCCCGCAAAATGCGCTGTGTGATCAGGTAAAATGCATAGCTCAATGCAATCATCAAACTGAATAATAAACTGGTTAATTCGCCGGTTCCTATCAGCACACAGCTTATTATACTTAGCCCGATTGCCAGCCACTGGTTAGGTCGCAGTTCTTCCTTTAAAAGTAAAAAGCCCAGCATCGCTGTAAGTATAGGACAGAGCAAATATGAGAAAGAGCCTGTCTGTATATCAATATGGTTGATGACGTAGATAAAAGTGAGCCAGTTTATAGTTAGCAGCATGCCGCCCAGCAAAGTATAAACTATAAACTGCCGCTTTTCTTTAACAGCCGATTTTTTTAGCACCCTGAATGTTTGCTGTATGTTGCCTCTTCTGAAGAAAAGCGAGATGAACAGCAGTAGGCTCACTGAAAAGCCTACCCGGAAGTATAAGATCAGGCCACTTGGATAATCAGCAAGCGCTTTTAACGGAAAAGGTATAAATCCCCAGATAACGAAAGCCGCAATACCTGCAGCGTAATAAGGATTTGCTTTAAGTGTTTTCATGTAAAGTATAAAAAGTGTGCAAAGGTACATAAATGTTTGTTGGCTAAACATTATATAGTAGTGTTATGCGTTCATCAAGGTAAACTCTCTGCTTTAAGAGCAACTCGCTAACTTTTTAACCTTCTAACTTCTTAACTTTTTAACTCTCCCACTCTTTCTCCTATCTTTGGATCGAATACATTTTTGTTATGCTCACTTTTCAGCAACTAGCTTCTGTAACTCACGGTAAGGTTCTGCAGTTTGTGCAGGCTCTTCCTATTATACACCTGCTCACCGATAGCCGCAAGCTGTCGCAGCCGGCAGGTACAGTATTTTTTGCGATCAGGGGCAAGTATAACGACGGGCATAAGTATATAGCAGCGTTGTATGGGCAGGGCGTGCGGCAGTTTATAGTTGAGAAAGAGCAGGATGAAACCGGCCGTACCTATAGCGAGTGCTACCCTGATGCAAACCTGTTACTGGTTACTGATTGCTTAGGCGCATTGCAGCAACTGGCTGCCTGGCACAGAGCACAGTTTAGCATACCAGTTATTGGTATTACCGGCAGTAACGGCAAAACTATAGTTAAAGAGTGGCTGGCCCAGTTGCTGAGTCCTGACGAGTTGGTAGTTAAAAGCCCGCGCAGCTATAATTCACAGTTGGGTGTTCCATTGTCGGTGTGGCAGCTTAATAGTAACCATACACTGGCAATTTTTGAAGCAGGCATTTCGCTGCCGGGCGAGATGGAAAAATTGCAGCCCATCATCCAGCCAACTATAGGTATTTTTACCAACATTGGCACAGCCCACGACGAAGGCTTTACCTCACGCCAGCAGAAAGTGCAGGAAAAACTGAAGCTGTTTACTAAGGTTGATGTACTTATTTACTGCACCGACCACGAACTGTTGCACCACGAAGTACAGGCACAACCTATAAAGACCTTTACCTGGAGCCGGCAGCATAAAGCTGATGTAACTGTAACTGCTACCACCACAGCCGGACATAAAACCATAGTTGTTTATACTTACAAAGGCGAGAAACAACGCCTTGCTATACCTTTTACCGACGAAGCATCTGTAGAAAACGCCCTGCACTGCCTGGCTGCGCTGCTTTACCGTAATGTGCCTTTCGCTGAAATACAGGACCGCCTGGACCGGCTGCACCCTGTAGCCATGCGCCTCGAAATGAAAGAAGCCATTAACGGTTGTTACCTGATCGACGATACGTATAATAATGACCTGGCAGGTCTGGCTATCGCATTGGATTTGTTGGCCAACCAGCCGCAACGTGTAAGGCACACCATTATACTTTCTGATCTGTTGGAGTCTGGCTTGCCGGAAGAAGCCTTATATGGTCAGGTGGCTGCACTTATTAAAAACCATGGGGTAGAGAAAGTTATTGGTATCGGCCCAACTATAAGTCATCATAAAACCAAGTTTTCTGATGCAGCAGTGTTCTATAGCAGCACCGCAGATTTTCTGGCACAGTTTAAAACTGATGATTTCAGGAATGAACTTATACTTGTGAAAGGTGCACGTGTATTTGAGTTTGAGCGGATTGTACACGCGTTCCAGCAGAAAGTACACGGAACGGTGCTGGAAGTAAACCTGGATGCGCTGGTGCATAATTTAAACTATTATCGCTCTAAACTTGCCCCGGATACCAAACTGATGGTGATGGTAAAAGCCTTTGCTTATGGTAGCGGCAGTTTCGAGGTAGCCAATTTACTGCAGTTCCATAGGGTAGATTACCTGGCCGTAGCCTATGCCGACGAAGGCGTAATGCTGCGCGAAAACGGGATCACGTTGCCGGTTATGGTCATGAATCCGTCTCCGGACAGCTTTGCCAAACTGCGCCAGCATAACCTGGAGCCTGAGATTTATTCGCTTGAGCTACTGGAGCAATACCTGAAAGATTTGCCATCTGACACATTACGTCACCGCATCCACCTGAAACTGGATACAGGCATGCACCGCTTAGGATTTACTTCTGAAGATTTCGATGCGCTTTTCCCGCTGTTGCAGCAACATCCGCAGATTCAGGTAATAAGTACCTTTACGCATCTGGCCGGTGCCGATGAAGCGTTGCATAACGATTTTTCGCTTATGCAGATACAGAACTTCAAAAGTATGGCTGCAGAAGTAGAGGTAAGGCTGGGTTATAAAGTGATAAAGCATGCGCTTAATTCGGCTGGCATCGTTCGTTTCCCGGAGCACCAACTGGATATGGTTCGTTTAGGCATTGGCTTGTACGGCGTAGAAGCAACTGGCTCAGAGCAGGAAGCCCTGAAGCCGGTAAGTACATTAAAAACCACTGTCTCTCAGGTAAAATCTATAGTTAAAGGAGAAACCGTAGGCTATAGTCGCAAAGGCATTGCTGATTCTGATAAAATAATTGCAACTATAGCCATCGGTTATGCCGACGGTTACGACCGCCGCTTCAGTAACGGAGCCGGTATGGTCATCATCAACGGCAAGCGCTGTCCGATCATCGGAAATGTATGCATGGATATGTGCATGGTAGATGTAACTGGCCTGGATGTAAAAGCCGGCGACGAAGCCATTGTTTTCGGATCAAAACTTACACTAACCGAAATGGCCAGTCGTATCGGTACTATTCCATATGAACTGCTCACAAACGTAAGCTCCCGTGTAAAACGCATTTTCTTTTCGGAGTAGAAACTAATTGCTTTTGAGTGAAGGCATTTTTAGAGAATCTCCTTCAACTATAAATCTGATAGGGAGAGTATACAGAACTTTAACAGGCTGCCCATTTTGTATTCCTGGTTGCCAGTCTGGCGATTCTTTAAGCGCTTTAATTACAGCTTCTGACAATTCAGCTTTTACTTTCTTGCTACAGAAATCACATTCTACTTTTTTGATATTAATTGAACCAACTTTGCCTATTTCATTGACAACAAAAGTAGCTATAACCAAAGGCCCTTTTTTAATAACTGTATCAGCTGCAAATGGCTCCTTTTCTTGACGGCTATAATTCTTTGAATTTATACCTCCTGTAGCGAGAGTAATAGATAGGATTACGCCAGTAATAGTAAGAGCAATAATAGAATAAGTTATTTTCACTTTGTAAAGTTAGTTCTCAACTTCAAAGTTAATGGTTTACTGTAGTTGTAACATATCGAACCATCTCCAAATTTTCAAATCTCCAAATCTTCTCATCTTGAATTGCTAAAACTTTTGCTTTAAAGTTGAACACCTTGTAACTTGCGGTTGTTTATAAACAGTCTAAATAAAAACAGCTTACGGTGCAGAAAAGGGTAGAAGAGCATAAAGACAGAAAAAGTGTACGCGACCTTAAGATAGGAGAGTATGGCGTTATTTGCTGCCTCAAAGATCCGGAAATGGGTCTTAAGCTCCTGGAAATGGGTTGTATTCCCGGCACGCAGGTAAAACTGAACAGCCGTGCCCCTCTCGGAGATCCGATCACAATTATCGTGAATGACTATACTCTGTCGCTGCGCCTGGACGAAGCTGAAACTATAATGCTGAAGTAGCAACCTTTTACATGACTGTAGTAGCCCAGCCTGAGATAATTGAAACACCACCAGTTGCAGCCAAGCCTGCTGTTGCTAAGGTAGCGTTGGTTGGTAATCCTAACTCAGGCAAAACATCTCTATTTAATCAGCTTACAGGCCTTAACCAAAAGGTAGGTAATTTTCCGGGAGTTACAGTTGATAAAAAAACCGGTACCTGCCAGATCAGTGCGCACCAGAAAGTACAGATCATCGACCTGCCGGGTACTTATAGTCTATACCCTAAGTCACTGGATGAGCGCGTTATCATCGATCTGCTTTACGATCCGGCTTCGCAACATTACCCAGACCTTGTTATAGTTACCGCGGATGCTTCTAACCTGAAGCGTAACCTGCTGTTGTTTACCCAACTCGCCGACCTGAAAATACCAGCTATACTTGCCCTTAACATGGTAGATGTAGCAGAGAAGGAAGGTGTAAAGATTGACATACCAGCGCTGCATAAAGGTTTAGGCGTGCCGGTTATACCTATGAATGCCCGCAAAGGGATAGGTGTAGCTGCACTTAAAATACTGATGTCGCAGCAACTGGAAGCTACGCCGGTGCAGTTTTATTCTATACCGCAGGAGGTTAAGCCGGTAACAGAAAGTATAAAAGCCCGCTTTGGTCTTGCGAATGATTACCTGGCGCTGCATTACGCACATCAGTATAAAAGCCTTAAATTCCTAACCGCCGAAGAAGCAGGCTGGATAGAGGCCCTGGTGCAGACACATGAGTTTAAGTCTAATGCTGCACAAGCCGATGAAACTATAGCCCGCTATACTTATATAAATGAGTTGCTGCTGGATGTGGTTCGGGTAGAGCGTGTAGAGAAGGATGAAAAGTTCAGTAACCGTCTGGATCAGGTACTTACTCATAAAGTATTTGGCTACCTGATCTTCCTGGCTATACTTTTCCTGGTGTTCCAGGCCATCTTTACTTGGGCCAGCTACCCCATGGATCTGATAGATCAGGGTTTTGCCAGCCTGAATGGTGTGATACAGGACAACTTTAGTGGCCCGCTGGTAAACCTGATAACAGAAGGAATAATTGCCGGATTGGGTGGTGTGCTGGTGTTTGTGCCACAGATTGCTATACTCTTTGCCTTTATTGCTATACTGGAAGAAACTGGCTACATGGCGCGGGTTACGTTTATGATGGATAAGATCATGCGTAAGTTTGGCCTGAATGGTAAAAGCGTTGTGCCTTTGATATCTGGTGTAGCCTGTGCGGTTCCTGCTGTTATGTCGGCCCGTACTATAGAGAACTGGAAAGACAGGATGATTACCATCTTTGTAACACCGCTTATGAGCTGCTCGGCCCGTATTCCGGTTTACACCGTACTGATCGCGCTGGTAGTTCCTGAAAAATATTACTTCGGTTTCCTGAACCTGCAGGGCCTGGTACTGATGGCTTTATACCTGATCGGTTTTCTGGCTGCCATTTTCTCAGCTCTATTATTAAAGACCATACTGAAAGCCCGCGAACGCAGCTATTTCATTATGGAGTTCCCGGTGTATAAAATGCCCCGCTGGAAAAACGTAGGTATAACTATAGTTGAGAAATCGAAAGCCTTTGTGTTTGAAGCAGGTAAAGTGATTGTTGCCATCTCGGTTATACTTTGGGTGCTGGCATCGTACGGGCCTGGCAACAGTTTTGAAGTAGCTGAGCAAAAAGCTATAGTTGAAGCCAAGCAACAAAGTTTGTCACAGGTAGAGCTACAAAACCTGATCAACTCTCACCAGTTAGAAGCTTCTTATGCAGGTGTGATAGGCCGAACAATAGAGCCTGCCATTGCGCCTCTTGGCTACAACTGGAAAATAGGTATAGCATTGCTTACATCTTTTGCCGCCCGCGAAGTATTTGTTGGCACCATGTCTACTATTTATAGTATAGGCGAAGAAGAAAATGTAAGCACAATTAAAAGTAAACTAATGATGGAGAAGGACAAAGATGGTAATCCATACTTCACACCAGCCCGTTCCTTCTCGCTTATGATCTTCTACTTGTTTGCAATGCAGTGTATAAGTACACTGGCTATAGTTCGCCGCGAGACCAAAAGCTGGATGTGGCCATTGGCACAGCTACTATATATGAGCGGGCTGGCTTATATAATGGCATTCATAACTTTCCAGATACTTAGTTAACTAAAGGAATTGGTAAAAACATTAAACGCCTTCAGCTCAATAGTTGAGGGCGTTTAATGTTTATAAAGAAACACACCAAAAAAACCTTTCACATGCGGGAACTTCCGGGCCCAGGCTGGCTGTTACCACTCTGCGTCCGGCCGGGACAGCAGGCAAAGCTTGGTAAAGGCTAAAGATCAAAAGCATGATTGGAGCAAG
>NZ_JALPRS010000007.1 GCF_023630255.1 Pontibacter deserti
AAACACCCCGCTCTATTGCTAAAGCGGGGTGTTGCAAGATAGGGTTGGCGGCCACCTACTCTCCCGGGTGTGACCCCAGTACCATCGGCGCGTCCGGGCTTAACTTCTCTGTTCGGGATGGGAAGAGGTGCTCACCGGAGCCATAGCCACCATTATTTTCACACGGGGTGTGCCGTGCATCAGTGATTGAGACATGCTGGAATAAAGAGAAGCTTTTCGGAGCGAGTCAGAAAAAGCTGCGGGCAGGTCCTCCCAGTGGAGGAACCGGCTCGCTTTCCTAGCCGAAGCCAGGGTGGGAACGCGCTCGGGCAATTAGTACTGCTCGGCTTTGCTGTTTCCAGCTTTACACCTGCAGCCTATCGACGTCATCGTCTCTGACGGCCCTTAAGGGAGATCTCATCTTGGGGTGGGTTTCGCACTTAGATGCTTTCAGCGCTTATCCCATCCGAGCGTAGCTACCCTGCGCTGCATCTGGCGATACAACAGGTGCACCAGCGGCTCGTCCAACCCGGTCCTCTCGTACTAAGGTCAGAACCCCTCAAATCTCCAACGCCCGCAACAGATAGGGACCGAACTGTCTCACGACGTTCTGAACCCAGCTCGCGTGCCACTTTAATCGGCGAACAGCCGAACCCTTGGGACCTTCTCCAGCCCCAGGACGTGACGAGCCGACATCGAGGTGCCAAACCTCCCCGTCGATATGAGCTCTTGGGGGAGATCAGCCTGTTATCCCCAGAGTACCTTTTATCCTTTGAGCGATGGCCCTTCCATGCGGAACCACCGGATCACTATATCCGTCTTTCGACCCTGCTCGGCTTGTAGGCCTCACAGTCAAGCGCCCTTATGCTATTGCGCTCTGCGTACGGTTACCAAGCGTACTGAGGGCACCTTTGAAAGCCTCCGTTACTGTTTTGGAGGCGACCACCCCAGTCAAACTACCCACCAAGCACTGTCCCCTTTGGTCAGGTTAGGCGCCAAGCAACTCAAGGGTGGTATTTCAAGGACGAATCCACGACGCCTGGCGACGCCGCTTCACATTCTCCCACCTATCCTACACATGAGTTACCCAGCGTCAATGCTAAGCTATAGTAAAGGTTCATGGGGTCTTTCCGTCCCGTTGCGGGTACTCGGCATCTTCACCGAGACTACAATTTCACCGAGCTCACGGCTGAGACAGCGCCCAGATCGTTACACCATTCGTGCAGGTCGGAACTTACCCGACAAGGAATTTCGCTACCTTAGGACCGTTATAGTTACGGCCGCCGTTTACCGGGGCTTCGATTCAATGCTTCGCCTTGCGGCTAACATCCCCTCTTAACCTTCCGGCACCGGGCAGGTGTCAGGCCTTATACGTCATCTCTCGATTTAGCAAAGCCATGTGTTTTTGTTAAACAGTCGCCTGGGCCTTTTCACTGCGGCTTCTGGTATTGCTACCAGGAAGCGCCCCTTCTCCCGAAGTTACAGGGCCATTTTGCCGAGTTCCTTGGCCGTGATTCACTCGAGCACCTTAGGATTCTCTCCTCGACCACCTGTGTCGGTTTGCGGTACGGGCGGCTACAACTTTAAACGCTTAGCGGGTTTTCTTGGGAGCCGGATTAGGGACATTATCTCCGCGCCCGAAGGCTTGGAGTACTATCAGCGTTCAGCAAGACAAGGGTACTTAACTCCTTATCCTATACCTACAGCCTTCAACGTACTATTCCGTCAGTACGCAGTCCTTTCACTTCTCCGTCACCGCATCGCTAGTTGCAGCCGGTGCTGGAATATTAACCAGCTGTCCATCGACCTGCGCTTTCGCCTCGGCCTTAGGACCCGACTAACCCTGATCCGATTAGCGTTGATCAGGAAACCTTGGTCTTTCGGTGTGCGGGTTTCTCGCCCGCATTATCGTTACTTATGCCTACATTTGCTTTTCCAAGCGCTCCAGCACCTCTTGCCGAGATACCTTCATCGCCCTTGGAATGCTCCCCTACCAGTATATCATAAGATATAATCCGCAGCTTCGGTGCCATACTTGATGCCCGATTATTATCGATGCCCTGTCGCTCGACCAGTGAGCTGTTACGCACTCTTTAAATGAATGGCTGCTTCCAAGCCAACATCCTGGCTGTCTAAGCAACTGGACCTCCTTTGTTCAACTTAGTATGAACTTGGGGACCTTAGCCGACGGTCTGGGTTCTTTCCCTCTCGGCCAGGGACCTTAGCACCCCTGGCCTCACTGCCGTGTATATCAAAGCGGCATTCGGAGTTCGTCAGGATTCGGTAGGATGTGACTCCCCCTAGTCCTATCGGTAGCTCTACCTCCGCTTGACTCCACCACGACGCTGCCCCTAAAGGCATTTCGGGGAGTACGAGCTATTTCTCAGTTTGATTGGCCTTTCACCCCTACCCACAGGTCATCCAAATACTTTTCAACGTAAACTGGTTCGGACCTCCACTGTGTGTTACCACAGCTTCATCCTGCCCATGGGTAGATCACAAAGTTTCGCGTCTGCCCCCTCTGACTGCACGCCCTATTCAGACTCGCTTTCGCTGCGGCTCCGACCCTAAAAAGTCTTAACCTTGCCAGAGAGGAGCAACTCGTAGGCTCATTATGCAAAAGGCACGCCGTCACCCCACGAAAGGGCTCCGACCGCTTGTAGGCGCACGGTTTCAGGATCTATTTCACCCCCTTATTCAGGGTACTTTTCACCTTTCCTTCACAGTACTGGTTCACTATCGGTCTCTCAGGAGTATTTAGCCTTGGCAGATGGTGCTGCCGGATTCAGGCGGGATTCCTCCGGTCCCGCCCTACTCAGGATACCACTAGGGCCAAAAACCTTACGTGCACGGGGCTATCACCCGCTCCGGCGTGCCTTCCCAGGCACTTACACTTCAGTGTTTGGTCCCACATCGTGGTCCTACAACCCCGCGGCTGCCGTAACAGCCGTGGTTTGGGCTCCTGCGCGTTCGCTCGCCACTACTTGCGCAATCATTAGTTATTTTCTCTTCCTCCGGGTACTTAGATGTTTCAGTTCCCCGGGTTCGCCCCCCGTAGGGTAGTATATCTTCAATATACTGGGTTGCCCCATTCGGAAACCTGCGGATCACAGGATATGTGCTCCTCCCCGCAGCTTATCGCAGCTTGTCGCGTCCTTCATCGCCTCTGAGAGCCTAGGCATCCCCCGTACGCCCTTCTCTGCGTTCCCGGCCGTCACAACCCGAAGGTCATGCCGGCCCGCAGTCTTTTCTCTACTTGCTCGTATTCCAACTACATTCACTGTAGTTAAATTACTTCTCTTTATTTTCTTCCAACATGTCAAAGAACGTTGTCCGGTAAGCAGGTAACAGTATACAGTAAACACTGGCTTTGTTACTTGTTTGCAGGATATGAAGTAAAAACCTGTCGCTTTTACTTTAGGCTGTTTTCATGCCCCTAGGCATCTGTTCTGGTGGAGAATAACGGAGTCGAACCGTTGACCTCCTGCGTGCAAAGCAGGCGCTCTAGCCAGCTGAGCTAATCCCCCAAGTGTTGTTTGAGTGGGCCTGCGTGGACTCGAACCACGGACCTCTACATTATCAGTGTAGCGCTCTAACCACCTGAGCTACAAGCCCGCTTTGTCCGGGCTACGCTGATTGCTTTTGCAAGCACGGCCGGGCACCAGTCACTATGTAATACTTTAAAAAGTCTTGAGAAAGAGCTTGAAACAGACGCCGCACCCTGTGGGCAACATAGCAGCAAAAGGGCCGGATACGGTGCTCTAGAAAGGAGGTGATCCAGCCGCACCTTCCGGTACGGCTACCTTGTTACGACTTAGCCCCAGTTACCAGTTTTACCCTAGACGGCTCCTGTGACGGTCACCGGCTTCAGGTCTCCCTGACTTCCATGGCTTGACGGGCGGTGTGTACAAGGCCCGGGAACGTATTCACCGCGCCATTGCTGATGCGCGATTACTAGCGATTCCGGCTTCACGAAGTCGAGTTGCAGACTTCGATCCGAACTGAGACCGGCTTTTTGAGATTGGCGCCCTATCACTAGGTGGCGACCCTCTGTACCGGCCATTGTAGCACGTGTGTAGCCCTAGGCGTAAGGGCCATGATGACTTGACGTCGTCCCCGCCTTCCTCACTTCTTGCGAAGGCAGTCCCTTTAGAGTCCCCGCCATGACGCGCTGGCAACTAAAGGTAGGGGTTGCGCTCGTTGCGGGACTTAACCCAACACCTCACGGCACGAGCTGACGACAGCCATGCAGCACCTTGCTTTGTGCCCCGAAGGGAAGCTCCATCTCTGGAGCGGTCACGCGCATTCTAGCCTAGGTAAGGTTCCTCGCGTATCATCGAATTAAACCACATGCTCCACCGCTTGTGCGGGCCCCCGTCAATTCCTTTGAGTTTCACCCTTGCGGGCGTACTCCCCAGGTGGAGTACTTAACGCTTTCGCTTGGACGCTTACGGTATATTGCAAACATCGAGTACTCATCGTTTACGGCGTGGACTACCAGGGTATCTAATCCTGTTCGCTCCCCACGCTTTCGTGCCTCAGCGTCAGTTTCGGCCCAGCGAGCTGCCTACGCAATCGGGGTTCTTGGTGGTATCTATGCATTTCACCGCTACACCACCAGTTCCGCCCGCCTCGACCGAACTCAAGCCCTGCAGTATCAACGGCAGTTCCAGGGTTGAGCCCTGGGATTTCACCGCTGACTTACAGGGCCGCCTACGCACCCTTTAAACCCAATAAATCCGGACAACGCTTGCACCCTCCGTATTACCGCGGCTGCTGGCACGGAGTTAGCCGGTGCTTATTCATCTAGTACCGTCAGTTACCCTCGCAAGGGCGTTTTCTTCCTAGATAAAAGCAGTTTACAACCCAGAAGGCCTTCTTCCTGCACGCGGCATGGCTGGGTCAGCCTCTCGGCCATTGCCCAATATTCCCTACTGCTGCCTCCCGTAGGAGTCTGGTCCGTGTCTCAGTACCAGTGTGGGGGACCATCCTCTCAGAACCCCTAGCCATCGAAGCCTTGGTAGGCCGTTACCCTACCAACTAGCTAATGGCACGCATGCCCATCTTCCACCGCCTCAGCTTTGATCATCTTCGGATGCCCTCAAATGATGTTATGCGGTATTAATCCACCTTTCGGTGGGCTATCCCCCTGTGGAAGGTAAGTTGCATACGCGTTACGCACCCGTGCGCCACTAAACCAGAGACCGAAGCCTCTGATCTCGTTCGACTTGCATGTATTAGGCCTGCCGCTAGCGTTCATCCTGAGCCAGGATCAAACTCTCCATTGTAAGAAAAAATTTCCGGTAGTCCGAAAACTACCAATGTCTCGCCTGATCCGGCCCTTTTCACTTGCTGCTCTATTTTTTCACGTGGTTGGCTTCCACCTTATGTTTAGACATTGTGCTTGTCTGTTTCAAGTGCAGTCTCTCAAAGAACTTTTCTCAACTACCTACCACACCTGTCGTGCGGAAAGCTTTGTTGAAAGTGCCCTGCTATTAAGCAGGCAGGCTATTCTGTCAATAACCC